>NZ_DASRTS010000013.1:0-133492 GCF_035655815.1 Lysobacter sp. | reverse complement strand
ACGTGCCGCGCGCACCAGCGCGAGGCTGCCGCGCGGGCCGGCGCCCAGCGCGATGCCGGCCCAGTCGCGCGTCGCGGCGACGATGCGGACGGCGTAGTCGATCACCGCATCGTCCACCTGCGTCTGCGCGGTGCCGGCCTGCATCGCCGCGATGTCCTGCGGTCCCAGCACGCGCGCGACCTGCGACAGGTCGAAGTCCGACGCACTGCGGCCTTGGCTCACCGCGGTGACCATGCGCTTCTCGTCGGCACGCGAGGGGTAACCGATGAGCACCTTCAGCAGGAAGCGGTCGAGCTGCGCCTCCGGCAGCGGGTAGGTGCCCTCCTGCTCGACCGGATTCTGCGTGGCCAGGGTCAGGAACGGCGGCGGCAGCTGGAAGCTGTGGCCTTCGATGGTCACCTGCATTTCCTGCATCGCTTCGAGCAGCGCGGACTGCGTCTTGGCCGGTGCGCGGTTGATCTCGTCCGCGAGCAGCAGGTTGGTGAACACCGGGCCGCGGCGGATGTTGAACGTCTCGGTCTTCGGGTTCCATACCGCGTGGCCGCTGATGTCGCTGGGCATCAGGTCCGGCGTGAACTGCACGCGCGCGAAGCTGCAGTCCAGCGCACGCGACAGCGCGCGTACCAGCAGCGTCTTGCCCAGCCCGGGCACGCCCTCGATCAGCACGTGGCCGCCGGCCAGCAGTGCGATGAGGATCTGGTCGAGCACGGCCTCCTGGCCGATGAAGGCCTTGCCCACCTCCTCGCGCACGGCGGCCGCGCGTTCGGCCAGCGCTTGACCGGTGATCGGAACCAGGGGCACGGAAGTGTCGGCGTTCATGGCGTGGCTCTTGGGGTTGATGTCGTTCGGAGTCATAGCAGGTTGCGCATGCGGACCAGCGTGGCGACGCGGCTGCGGAACGCCGCGTGGTCGCGTGCGATGGGCGTGGAGAGGGCGTCGCGCACGTCGGCGGTGCTCATGCCGAAGCGTTCGGCCAGCATCGCCGCCTGCGTGTCGCCGGTGAGCGCGGCGGCCTGCGGGTCGCGGCGGCGCAGGCGGGCGAGGAAGGCGTTGCGCGCGGCTTCGTGCAGCAGGTGGCCGTAGCCATAGCGGTAGATGTGCTCGCCGCTGGCGACGATGTGCTCCAGCAGCGAGCGGCGTTCGCCCGCGACGGACGGCAGCAGCGGGCCGAAGCGCTGGCCGCGGCGCCACAGCCAGGCAAGCAGCGCGAGCAGCAGCGGCGCCCACACCATCCAGCTCTGCCGCAGCAGCGTCGACCAGAACGACGGCATCTGCGCCGCGTACACCAGGTGCATGGTGCCGGCGCGATAGTTGGGCGCCAGCAGCTGTCGCGTCAGCGCGATGTGGGTGCCGTCCTTGAGCTTGTCGTTGGTGAGGAAGTCGAACTCCGCGAGCACGTCGACCGTGCCCTGACCGTGCGGCAGGCGCATGAACACGTCGCCACCCTGCGGATCGCCCCAGCGCAGCAGCGGCGCCGCGGCAGTGTCGAGTGCGGTGAAGCGGCGGCCGCCGCAGAACTCCACGTGAGGGTCTTCGCCACGCACGTCCAGTCCCGTGCATGCCGGCGGCACGGTCAGCGGCACCAGTTCCAGCCGCTCGAAGATCGGCACCTGTGCGTTGCCGGGCAGCAGCCCGGGCGCGGGCGTGCGCAGCAGCAGGTGGCCGCCGCGTTCCACCCACGCCAGCAGTGCATCGCTGTCGGCGCGCGACAGCGCGCGCGGATCGCTGAGCATCAGCACCGTGTCGCGATCGCCCAAGGCAAGCGGACCGCGCGGCAGTCGCTGCATCGCCTCGGCCTTCACGCCGTCGGCGCGCAGCGCCAGCTTCAGCACGTACAGCGGATTGGTGCGCGCCTCGCCGGTGCGCGGCATGTCGACCCATTCGTCGACACGCTCGTAATTGCGTTTCCACCACGCGATGCCAGCCCACACCGCCAAGGCGGCGATCAGCACGACGAGGGCGATGAGCAGCGTGCGGCGGGTGAGCGTCATGCGGGGGCACTCCCGTTGACGGCGGGCCGCGCCGACCAGGCGAAACGCTCGGCAAGCTCGCGCAGCAGCGCCTCGAATTCATCGGCACCCGGCAAGCGCTGTGCGTATGCCGCGTACTGCCACACCCGCACCGCACGCGCGAACACGTCGCGATCCTCGCCGCGCGGCATGCGGCGCGAGGCGCGCAGCACTTCGGCTTCGGTGGCGCCGGGCACCAGGACGGTTTCGGTGCGCGCGACCATCGTCTCCACACTGGCGCGGTAGAGCATCGCCAGGGCTTCGCGCTCGCGGCCTTCGCGCCAGAGACGGCGGATCGCGCCGGGGATGTCTTCCGGCAACGGCGCCTGCACTTCGGCTGCGTCGGTGCGGCGCACTTCGCCCGGCTCCAGCCGCTCGCGTGCCAGTCCGCCGCGGAACCAGCGCAGCCAGCGCGGGGACGTCAGCAACAGCACCAGCACGATCACGCCGACCACGATCCACAGGCCGTATTCACTGATGATCGCCAGCACGGCGCCGAGCGCGGCCAGCGGTGCCGGTGACGGCTTGCGCGGCTCTTCCTTTTTCTTCTCGGGATCGCGCTTCTTCCAGGTCGTGACCTTACGCTTGGGCGTAACGCTCGGGTCGGCGTAGGCGCGTTTCACCGCGTCGCGCAGGCCACGGTCGTCGGCCAGCGGCAGGCCGGCCGCGCGGTCGTTCACCGCATTGCCGCCGCTGCGATCGAGTGTCGCGTTGCCCGCTTCGACCGGCTGCGCGGGTGGCGCGGGTTGCGGCACCTGCTGCGCGTTCACGCCGTCGCGCAGGCCGCTGTCGTCGGCGAGCGGACGACCGAAGACTTCCTCCAGCGTCACGCGGGGCGCATCGCGTTCCACGTCCTCGACGATTTCTTCTGTGGCGTCGCCATCGACGAAATCCTCATCGGTCTCCTGCGCGTGCGACGGCATCGCCGTCAGGCCGAACGCGAACAGCAGCGCCAGCGGCGCGACACCCCGCAGCAGGCGCGCGCGCAGTCGGCGCAGCGTGAGCTCGATGTCCCACGCCTCGATCTGCGTACGGCGGTTGAGATACAGGCCGAAACCGGCACCGACGTAGAACGGCTCGATCAGTCCCGTCGCCAGCCACATCACGGCATTGGACGCGAGCCGCAGCCAGGTCGGTGCGTCCTGCAGCAGCTTCCACAGCGACTGCATGATCTCGCTGAGGTATTCGTTGGGCACGAACAGCAACACCAGGCCGCCGATACCGAGCCACACCGCCAAGGTGAAATGCAGGCACACCACGGTCAGCAGCGTGGCCACGCCATACACCGGCGCACCCAGCGCGCGGCGACGGTCGCGGGCCTCGCTGCCGCTCGCGCCTTCCAACAGGTCCACCGGCAGATAGAGCGAGCGCACCAGGCTCAGGCGGCGCCAGGTGAGGTGCGGGATCAGCCACTCCACGCCCCAGCTGCGTTGCGCGCGCAGCGTCTGCCGCGGCGTGGGCGCATCGCCGAACACCGCGCGCGACAGCACGAACAGCGGCACGCGGTCGAACGCCGGCTTCAGCCACCACATTGCCAAGCCGCCCAGCCACAGCATGTCGATGGCCCACGCGAATAGGTTGATCAGCACGAACACCGGCAGCGTCAGCGCGATCCACGGCTTCCAGATGGCGGCCGCATGCCGGCGCACCAGCGCCGTGCCCAGCTCGACCGCTTCCCACGCGGTACGCGGACGCAGCGCGACGGTGAGCGACTCGATCCTCATGCCGGCGCGTCCTCATGCGCACGATCACGACCGCCCAGCAGCAGCCACGCGACGGTCAGCGTCCACAGCACGCCGCCGACGGTGTACTTGATCCACGCGGGAATCCACGCGATCGACGACCAGAACGCCTCGACGAACGCCGCGAACACCAGCATCGCCAGCACGCCCACGCACAGCAGGGCGCCGCGGCGCCCGGCTTCGAGCAGCGCGTCCGCACGCCGGCGCTGTCCGGGTGCGACCAGCGCCAGGCCCAGGCGCAGGCCCGCACCGCCGGCAATCACTATCGCGGTGAGTTCGGGTGCGGAATGGGCCGCGACGAAGCGCCAGAACGGATCGCCATGGCCCACCGCCTGCAGGTGCCCGGCCACGCCGCCGATCATGATGCCGTTCATGATCAGCACGACGATTGCGCCAATGCCGGCGATGAGTCCGCTGGCGAAAGTGCGGAAGCCGATGCTGACGTTGTTCCAGACGTAATGGCCGAACATCGCCATGTCGGTGCCGCTGTCGCGACCGAGCTTGCGCGCCGGGTCGGCCGGGTCGTACATGTTTTCGAACTGCATCAGCTGCATGGGATCGAACAGCGACGCCGACAGCTCCGGCTTCCACTGGATCGCCGCGAAGATCACCACCAGCGGCAGCCAGAACAGCACGAACGAGGCGAGCATGCAGCCGCGCTCGGCGCGCACCAGGCGCGGGAATCCGGCGATCAGGAATTCCACCGCGCGACGCCAGCGCGGCGCAGGCGTGCGGTACAGCAGGCCATGGCCGCGCTGCATCAGGTCCTGCAGGCGCTCGGTCACCACCGGGCTGTAGCCGCGGCGCCGCGCCAGCGCCAGTTGCTGGCACAGGCGGCGGTAGCGCGACGGCAGTTCGAAGTCGCCCAGGCCCTGCCACTCGCGCCGCGACTGGCGCGCCTGCTTCGCGTTCTGGCCGCGCGCATCGAGCCAGTGCTCGAAGGCGATCCATTCCGACTGGTGCCGTCGGACGAAGTCTTCCTGCCTCATCGACGCCCCAGCAGCCAGTTGGCCATGCCGTACAACCGCGTCACCGCCGTCGTGCCGCGCGCGCCGGTCAGCGGTTCGGCGAGGTCGGCCAGCTCGGCCTGGCGGGCTTCGGTCAGGCGCAGCCCGCGTTCGGCGAAGGCGACCAGTGCGGCCTGCTCGTGCGGGCGCAGCGCGACCGGCGGCGCCATCGCGTGGTTCACCGGTGCCGGCTGCGGCTCGTGCGGGCGTGCCTCGTGCACGACCAGCGTGCCGGCGACCATGTCGCCCAGACGGCGCCCCCACGGATCGAGCAGGCTCGATACCAGCCCGGTCGCGTACGCCACCGGCAGCATGTCGACCACGCGCAGCAGGTTGCGGGTGAATGCGGCCAGCCAGCCGACGGGCGCGCCGTTGGCGGAGATCACGCGCAGGCCCAGCGCCCGCTTGCCCGGCGTGCGGCCGTTCCACATCGCCTCGAACAGCACCGGATAGAACCAGTACACCAGGAACAACACCACCGCGTAGAAGCCGGCGCCGCTGCGGCCAAGCAGACCGAGCACCATGCCGGCCACCGACATCGCGACCGCGCGGATCAGGAAGTCCAGCGTCCACGCCAGCGCGCGCGGCACCGGGCCGGCCGCGGGCAGGTGCAGCGCGACGCCCTCGGGCGTCACGACTTCCCGGTAGGTGTCGAGCATCAGGCGTTCACGACGATGGTGTCGGCGAAGTGGTCGTGCAGGCAGCGGCGTTCCTCGCCGAAGATCCACAGCACGTTGCCTAGCGCGAACACCCAGCCGATGTACGGGATGCCGCTGATGAATCCGGGCACGAAGCCGCGCAGGAACAGCAGGCGCAGAAGGCCGGCGCGGTCGCCGTCGCCGCGCACGATGCGGATGCCGATCCAGCGCTTGCCCAGCGTCTGTCCGTGGCGGTACAGCAGCACCAGTTGCAACGCCACGTACGCGAGCATCACAACCACGGTCAGCAACGCGATCGACGCGATTCCCGGCCCCAGGTCTTCCCGGCTTTCGAGCCCCGCGATGGCGATGTAGAGCGGCAACGCGATCACCACCACGAGCGCGTTGTCGCAAAGCTGCGCCAGCAGCCGCGGCAGCCGCCCGGCGAGCACCAGTTCGTCCGCCTCATCGCGTTCGACCGGCGCGACCGGCAGCTGCGCCGCCGGCGCCGCATACGGGTTGCGGAACTCGAATCCTTCCATGCGATTCCCCTGTCCATGCAGGACGCGTCCACGCCCCGGTGATGCGGTGACGCGGCCCCCTGCCGCGCCTGCCACACCGCTAGCCGGCCATGCCGAGGTAGCGGTCCTTCAATCGTACATAGTGCTCGGCACTGTAGTGCAAATGTTCGATCTCGCGCTCGCTGAGCCTGCGCACGAAGCGCGCCGGGTTGCCCAGCCACAGTTCGGCCTCGCCGACCTCCTTGCCGGGCGGGATCACCGCGCCCGCGCCGACGAAGCCGTGCCGGTGCACACGCGCGCCGTCGAGCACGCGCGCGCCCATGCCGATCAGGCAGAAGTCGTCCAGCGTGCACGCATGCAGGATCGCGCCGTGTCCGACGGTGACGTCGTTGCCGATCACCGTCGGCAGGCCGCCGGGTCGGGTGAACGGACCCTCGTGCGTGACGTGGACGATGGTGCCGTCCTGCAGGTTGGTGCGTGCGCCGATGTGGATCTCGTTGACGTCGCCGCGGACGACGCACATCGGCCAGATGGAGGCGTCGTCGCCCATGGTGACCGCGCCGATCACGACGGCGGCCGGGTCGATGTAGACCCGCTCGCCGTGGGTCGGGAACGCGTCGAGGTAAGGGCGCATGGTCATGCCCGGATTCTACCGTCGCGACCCTACGGAGCGGCCGCGACGCCCCCCAAACCCGCGCCGGTTTCGCCCCTCCTGCGCCGGCGGCCCGGGACTACACTCCACCGCATGGACATCACCGCCGACACTCCGCTGGACGAGCTGGCCACCACGCACGCGGAGCTGCGTCGCGCCTGGCAGGCCCGCAAGCCTGACCACGCCCAGCGCCGGGCCGACCTGCTGCGGCTGCGCGAGGCGTTCCGTGCACGCGTCGATTCGATGGACGCGGCGATCCGCGCCGACTTCGGCCATCGCAGCCAGCACGAGAACCTGCTGTCCGAAGCGATGATCGTGCTGGCCGAACTCGATCACGCGCTCAAGCACCTGCGCCGCTGGATGCGCCCGCGCCGCGCCGCGGTCGGCTGGCGCTTCTGGCCCGCCAGCGCGCGCATCGTGCCCGAACCGGTCGGCGTGGTCGGCATCCTCTCGCCCTGGAACTATCCGGTGAACCTGGCGCTGGTGCCCCTAATGTCGGCCATCGCGGCAGGTAACCACGTGTACCTGAAGCCTTCGGAACACACGCCGCGCACGAGCCGCTGGCTGCGCGACCTGCTGTCGGAGGTGTTTCCCGCCGACCGCGTCGCGGTAGCGCTGGGCGGCCCGGAGATCGGCGCCGCGTTCGCCTCGCTTCCATTCGACCACCTGCTGTTCACCGGCTCCACCGCAGTGGGCCGCAAGGTGATGGCGGCGGCCGCACCCAACCTGACGCCGGTGACGCTGGAACTGGGCGGCAAGGCGCCGGCCGTGGTCTGCCCGGATTACCCGCTCGATCGCGCCGCCGCCCGCATCGCCACCGGCAAGTGGTTCAACGCCGGACAGACCTGCATCGGCGTGGATTACGTGCTGGTGGATGAAGCGCGCCGCGATGCCTTCGTCGAAGCCATGCAGCGCGAACTGCGCGCGCGTTACGGCGACCTGGAAGGCTCGCGCGACTACACGCGCATCATCAACGACGGTCAGTACGCGCGGCTGCGCGGCTATGTGGACGACGCACGCGCGCACGGCGCCCGCGTGATCGAGCCGGTGACGCCGCAGTCTGACGACGCCACGCGCGCACGACTTGCGAGTGAGCGCCTGTTCCCGCCAACGCTGGTGCTGGAACCGCCGGCCGACAGCGAGGTCATGCGCAACGAGATCTTCGGACCCATCCTGCCGGTGCTGTCGTACCGCACGCTGGACGACGCGGTCGCGCGTATCCGCTCACTCGACCGGCCACTGGCGCTGTATCCCTTCAGCGACGACGAACGCAGCGTCGAGAAGATCGTTTCGGCCACGCTCGCCGGCGGCGTGACCGTCAACGACACGCTGCTGCACTTCGGTGCCCACGACCTGCCGTTCGGCGGCATCGGCCCCAGCGGCATCGGCGCGATCCACGGCCGCACCGGCTTCGATACCTTCAGCAAGCTGCTGCCGGTGTTCCGCCAGCGTCGCCTGGCCGGCAGCGACCTGCTCAAGCCGCCTTACCGCGGCTTCGTGGACCGCATGGTGCGCCTGCTGGCCAGGTAGATCGCGCCGGACAACATCGCTCAGCGCTCTTCCAGCGCGTACTCGCAGCCGGCCAGCGTGACGTCCGGATGCGTGGTGATGGTGCTCACCGTCAGCCGGATGACCTGCGTCATCGCGAAGGCCCCTTCGCCGACCTCGGTGCGATCGATCTCGCGCGTGTAGATGTGTCCCGTCGAGGGAAATCCGGCGCGGGTCAATTGCAGCTGCGCAACCAGGGAATCCCGGTCGGCTCCCGGAAGCATCGCCATCAGGCCGCTGCCCGCCAGCAGTACGCGCTGCGTCTCGTGGCCGAATGCTTCGACCGGTCGCGGCAGCGCAAACTCGTACACGAAGGCGTTGTCCTGCTCCACTTCCTTCCAGCCCGCGAAGGCTGGGTCGGGCTGCTCCTTGTAATGGATGTCGGAAAGCGCCTGGCTGATTGCGTAGTAGGCGGCGTCGTCCCTGCAGGCGAGCGCATCGCCAAGCCGGGCCAGTGCTTCGTCCGCAGTCGCGATCGTGCTCGCCGGCGACTCATCCTGCTCCGCTGCGTGGGCCACTGCCGCCGGGGCGACCACACTGCCGATCACCAGCGTTGCGGACAGGAGACGGCTACGAAGCGGGTGAAGAAGATGCATCGACATGAGCGAACGTCCTTGAACGTGTGAAAGGGGCGGAACAATGTCACGGACGCGGGCATCCGTGAATCTGACTCTCCGGGATTCTTCATGCGTTTCGATCCCCGGCCGCGGCGCGCCTTCGCGACGGACGCTGTATCACAGCATTCGCCGCAGCGTGTCGTCCCGCCGCACGTAGTGGTGGTATAGCGCCGCGAGCACGTGCAGGCCGATCACCCAGTAGAAGCACTCGCCGATGCCGCCGTGCAGGTCTTCCAGCCGCCCGGCCAACACCGTGTCGGGCGCGATCAGCGCCGGCAGCACGAACGACGTGAGCGGCACCTGCACCGCCTTTCCGTCGGCCCAGACGGTGAGCAGGCCCAGCACCGGCATGACCAGCAGGAACGCGTACAGCGCCACATGCAGCAAGCCGGCGGGCACGGCCTGCCATACGGGCAGCGGGGGACTGACCGCCGGCATGCGGTGGCGCATGCGCAAGGTCACGCGCCACAGCGCGAACGCAAACACGCACAGCCCAAACCAGAAGTGCGCCTGCACCATCGCCGTGCGTGCGGGCGTCCCGCGGGCGAACAGCCCTCGCTGTTCGATGGCGAGGTAGGCGGCCAGGATTAGCAACGCGGTCAGCCAGTGCAGCGCACGCAGGCCGCGGGAATAACGGTTGGCACGGGTGAACATGGGCGCATCCTCCGAAGGAAACCAATCCGGTTATCCCATCGGGAGCGCGCCACCTGCCTTGAGCACGATCAGATGTAGTGCTGGCGTGGCTGCCGAGGTGCGATCAGCCAGCAGCGGCAAACCGGCGCAGCGCCTGCACCGTGCGTTCCACGCCTTCGTCGTCGACGTCCAGGTGCGTGACCAGCCGGATCGCCGGCGTGTAGCCGATGGAAACACGGATGCGTGCGTCGTCCATCGCTCGGCGCAACGCATCGTGGCGATCCACCGGCACTTCGATGAACACCATGTTGGTGTGCTGGGCGACCACGCGCACGAGGTCGAGTTCCTGCAGTCCATCGGCGATGCGCGCGGCACGCGCATGGTCGTCGGCCAGTCGCGCGACGTGATGGTCCAGCGCGTACGACGCGCCCGCGGCGAGCAATCCCGCCTGGCGCATGCCGCCTCCGACCACCTTGCGCCAGCGCCGGGCGGTGTCGATCAGCGCCTGCGTGCCCAGCAGCACGGAGCCGACCGGTGCGCCCAGTCCCTTCGACAGGCACACCGACACACTGTCGAAGTGGCGGGTGATCTCGCGCACCGGCACGTCCAGCGCCACCGCGGCGTTGAACAGGCGCGCGCCGTCCAGATGCAGGGCCAGGCCACGGCGGTCGCACAGCGCGCGGGCCGAGGCCAGGTAGTCCAGCGGCAGCACGCGGCCGTGCCAGGTGTTCTCCAGGCACAGCAGGCGCGTGCGCGCGAAGTGCGGATCCACCGGCTTGATCGCGCGTTCCACCGCGTCCAGCGGCAGCGTCCCACCGGGCGACTGCACGATCGGCTGCGGCTGGATCGAGCCCAGCACCGCCGCACCGCCGCCTTCGTACTTGTAGGTGTGCGCGTCCATGCCGACGATGTACTCGTCGCCGCGCTCGCAGTGCGCCATCAGCCCGATCAGGTTGGACTGCGTACCGCTGGGTACGAACAGCCCCGCCTCGAAACCCATCTCGTCCGCCAGCCGCTGCTGCAGCGCGTTGACGGTCGGGTCCTCCCCATACACGTCGTCGCCGACCGGCGCGCGCATCATGGCCTCGCGCATGGCAGGCGTGGGCTGGGTGACGGTGTCGCTGCGCAGGTCGATCCAGTGCATGGTCAAGCATTCGCGGATGTCGGCGGTGCCGCCGAGTATGCCAGCGGGCAGTCCGCCTCAGGTTCTGCTCGAAGCGACCACGTAGGTGCGGTACGCACGAACGAGACGGCATTCGCAGCCTAGTCCGGCCACCCTGCGGTATGAACGATCAACTCATGCGTGACCGCACGAGGCGCCACGTCCTCACACCCGCGAGCGCCTCTTGCGTCGCGCGACGATGCATTGGCCGATGATGGCGGTGGCGAGGATTGCGCTGTTGGTGACGATGAAGACGCGGTTGCCGACCATCACGCTATAGACGACGAAGCCGGCCGATGCGACGCACTGGCCGAGGAAGAGCCACCTTGAAACCCCGCGTGCTTCCGGATCGCGCGCGCAGGCGATGGTCTGGCGGATCAGGGTGGCGAGCAGGACCGCAGAGGCGAGCCAGCCGATCCAGTCGGGATTCATCCGCCCACCGTCATGCGCGATGCCGGGTGCGCCCGCCGGCGTGCAGCTCGCGGGCGTGCATGTCGCGCGTGGCTTGGCGATGACGGTCGGCATGACCCTCGCGACGATCATCGCGAGGCCCTGGTGCAAACCCGGCCGCCTTCAGCGCCTCTTCGTACTGCTGGCCGAGGCGCTGGATGATTTCGAGTCCATCGGCGGTTCGCGTCATGACGTGTCTCCGGAATGGCCTGTTGCCACTATCCGGCCGTGACGCGATGGAACCGTGAACGAAGCGGCGTCAGCCGGATCTGCGCGCAAGCGGCAGGCGCAACTCGACGCGCGTGGAACCGCCCTCGCCCGCACGCGCCTGCAACTGTCCGCCGTGGCCGCTGGCGATGGCGTGCGCGATCAGCAGGCGCAGGCCCAGGCCGTCGCCCATCGGCGCCGGTTGGGGCTGCGTGAACAGCGACTCCACGTCGCCCCCGCCGAGCACCGCGGGATTGATCACGCCGGACAGTTCCACCCATCCATCTACCGCTTCGATGGTGGCGCCGTCGCCGCTGCCGGGGTGTTCCGTGCCGTTGCGCGCGGCGATCAGCCAGAAGAAGGTGGACAGCAGATTCGCCAGGCGCGACGCATCGCCCTCCACGCAGGCCTCGTCGGCGCCGCCCAGATAGCGCACCGGCACGGCCGCGGCGCCTAGCCCGCGGCTGGCCTCCACCATCTGCGCCAGATCGATGGGACCGCTGCGCGACAGCAGGCGTCCCTGGTCGGCGCGCACCCAGTCGCCGATCTCGTCGATCATGCCGCTGAGCCGGCGGATCTGCCGGTCGATCAGTTCGAACAGCTCGTCGCGTTCGGTGCCCTGCACGCCGCCATGGCGCAGCAGGAACAACGCGGACTGGATGGGCGACAGCGGGCCGCGCAGGTCGTGCGACCACTTGGCCATCCACGGTGGGCTATTACCCGTCATGGGCAAGATCCTCGGCGAACGGGTGGGCGCCCTGGCGGCAGATGTCGATCACCGCCTGGATATCGGGCGGCTTGACCAGGTGGTGGTCGAAGCCCGCTTGCGTCGTGCGCTGGCGATCTTCCGGCTGGCCCCAACCGGTTACGGCGACGATCGTCGGCCGCGCTCCCCCGCGCTCGCGCAGTGCGCGCGCGACTTCGTAACCGCTGCGGCCCGGCATGCCCAGGTCGAGGAACACGATCTCGGGCTCGAACGAAGCCACGGCGTCCTCGACCGCGGCCGGGTCGTACAGCACCTGCGGTTCGTGGCCCAGCAGGCGCAGCATCATCGCCAGCGTGTCGGCCGAATCGTGGTTGTCGTCCACGACCAGCACACGACGCGCAGTCGGCGAAACGGCGATCGCGGGTCGCGACGGTTCGACAGGCGTGTCCAGCACTCCGTCCACGGACGGCAGGCGGATGCGGAAGGTACAGCCGCGACCCAGGCCATCGCTGTGCACCTGCACCGTGCCGCCGTGCATCTCGACCAGGCGCTGCACCAGCGTCAGGCCGATGCCGAGCCCGCCGCGCGAACGCTCCACGGTGGTGTCCACCTGGCGGAACATCTCGAAGACCACCTCGATCTGCTCGGGCGCCAGGCCGATGCCCGCGTCGCTCACCCAGGCTTCGATGCCGTCGTCGCTTTCCCTGGCGCCCAGTTCGATGCGGCCGCCCGGATCGGAATACTTGGCGGCGTTGTTGAGCAGGTTGGCGAACACCTGCGCCAGTCGCGCGTGGTCGGCCTCCAGCCGTATCGGCGCCTCGGGCAGGCGCAGTTCCAGCGCGTGCCCGCCTTGTTCGATCAGCGGCCGCGCCGTGTCCACCGCGGCGGACACCACGTCCTGCAGCGTGGTGCTGCCGCGGCGCAGAGTGAACTTGCCGCGCGTGATGCGCGCGATGTCGAGCAGGTCCTCGATCATCCGCACCAGCAGCGACAGCTGCCGTTCCATCATCGCGAACAATGGGTCCTGGTCGCCCGGTTCGCGCAGGCGGCGCACCGCCAGCGCGTTCTGCAGCGGCGCCAGCGGATTGCGCAGCTCATGCGCCAGCGTTGCCAGGAACTCGTCCTTGCGCTGGTCGGCTTCGCGCAGGCGCGCTTCGGCACGGATGCGTTCGCGGTTCTCCGCCTGCAGCTCGCGATTGCGCAGCTCCAGCTCGGCATTGGCCTGGCGCAGCGATGCGTTGAGCTGCTCCAGCTCCAGCGCCTTCTCCTGCTGCAGCGCGACGTGAGCCGCTTCCAGGCTGCTGTTGAGCACCTGCAACTGGCGGCGCTTGCGGTACAGCTCGGCCAGCACCGACACCTTGGTGCGCATGATCTCGGGGATCACCGGCACCATCACGTAGTCCACGGCGCCGAGCTTGTAGCCGCGCAGGCGGTCGAGGTCGCTCAGGTTCACCGCGGTGACGAAGATGATCGGCGTGTTCTCGAAACGCGGGTGCTGGTGGATCATCGCGGCGGTTTCGAAGCCGTCCATCAGCGGCATGTTCACGTCGAGCAGGATGACGGCGTACTCGTCCTCCATCAGCCGCTTGAGCGCTTCCACGCCCGAATGCGCCTCGACCAGCTCCTCGCCCAGCGGCTCCAGGATGGTCCGGTACGTCAGCAGGCGACCCGGCTGGTCGTCGACCAGCAGGATCTTCACCGGAGCGGCCGCCGCGAGGGCGGCCACGTCTCTCAGCGTTGCAGCCATTGCCTGAGCACTCCCAGCAGCTGGTCGGTGACGACCGGCTTGGCGAGGTAATCGGACGCGCCGGCTTCCAGGCACTTCTCGCGGTCGCCCTTCATGGCTTTCGCGGTCAGCGCGACGATCGGCAGCGTGCGGCGATCCTGGCGTGCGCGGATCTCGCGCATCGTGTCGTAACCGTCCATGCCCGGCATCATGATGTCCATCAGCACCAGGTCGAGCTCCGGCATGTCGCCGACCTTGGCGATCGCATCGCGCCCGTTGCCGGCGGTGTGCACGTTCATGCCGTGGCGCTCCAGCACGCTGGACAGCGCGAAGATGTTGCGCACGTCGTCGTCGACCACCAGCACGTTTTTGCCGCGCAGGCCATCATCGGACTCGTGCAGGCTGCGCACCATGCGCTGCTTGGCCGGCGGCAGGTTGCCGATCACGCGGTGCAGGAACAGCGCGGTCTCGTCGAGCAGGCGCTCGGGCGATTCCACGCCCTTGAGCACCACGCTCTTGGCGACGCGGCGCAGGCGTTCGTCCTCGTCCGCGCTGAGGTCCTTGCCGGTGAACACGACGATCGGCAGGTCGCGCAGGCGCTCCTCGTCCTGGATGCGGTCGAGCAGGTCGAATCCGCTCATGTCCGGCAGGCGCAGGTCGAGCACGGCGCAGTCGTACTTGCCGTCGCGCAGGGCCTGCAGTGCTTCTTCGCCGGAACCGACGGTGTCGATCTCGATGTCGTCGTGGCGCAGCAGTTCGACGATGCTCATGCGCTCGTTCGCGTCGTCCTCCACCACCAGCAGGCGCTTCACACGCGGCATCGCGTACAGCTTGATGCGCTCCAGCGCCTCGCCGATGGTCTCCGACGAGGACGGCTTGGCCAGGTACGAGAACGCACCGCGCTCGATGCTGTGGTGCCGGCCTTCCTCGACGGTGACGATCTGCACCGGGATGTGGCGCGTGGAGGCGTCCTGCTTGAGCCGCGCCAGCACGGTCCAGCCGAGCATGTCGGGCAGGAAGATGTCCAGCGTGATCGCGGTGGGGCGGTACTCGCGCACCAGCCGCAGCGCTTCGTCGCCGCGCGAGGCCAGCAGCACCTGGAATCCGCGCGAGCGTGCCAGGTCGCGCAGCACCGACGCGTAGTGCGCATCGTCCTCGACGATCAGCAGCGTCGGCACTTCCGAGACCAGGTCGTCGCGGTCGTCCTCGAGGATCTCGTGGCCCACGTCGTCCGCGGCCGCGACGTGCTCGGCCGGCATCGGCAGTTCGACGCGCACGCGGCTTGAATCGCGCGCGCGGTTGCGCTCCTCGCCGTTGCCGACGTAGTTGAGCGGCAGGTACAGCGTGAACGTGCTGCCCTCGCCCTCGACGCTGTTGAGCCGCAGCTCGCCGCCGAGCAGGCCTGCGATCTCGCGACTGATCGCCAGGCCCAGGCCGGTGCCGCCGTACTTGCGCGCGGTGCCCGCGTCGGCCTGCTGGAACGCCTCGAACACGATGCGCTGCTTGTCCGGCGAGATGCCGATGCCGGTGTCGGTGACCTCGATGGCCACCACGACCGGCGCGCGCGACAGCACCGGATGCTCCTCGCTCCAGCCGTGCGTCGCGGGACGTGCGCGCAGCTTCACGCTGCCCTGTTCGGTGAACTTGAACGCGTTGGACAGCAGGTTCTTGAGGATCTGCTGCAGGCGCTTGGGGTCCGAACGCAGCGTCGGACCGAGTTCCGGCGCGAGGTCCAGCGTGAACTCCAGCCCGCGGCGCTCGGCCTCGTGGCGGAAACCGCGTTCCAGGTTCTCGCGCAGGTGAGCAAAGCTGATGGTCTCGATGTCGATGGTGACCGTGCCCGATTCGATCTTCGACAGGTCCAGGATGTCGCTGATCAGGTGCAGCAGGTCGGTGCCGGCGGCATGGATGGTCTTGCCGTATTCGACCTGGCGGTCGGTCAGGTTGTCTTCCGGGTTCTCGGCCAGCTGCTGGCTCAGGATCAGGATGCTGTTGAGCGGGGTGCGCAGCTCGTGCGACATGTTGGCCAGGAACTCGGACTTGTAGCGCGACGTCTGCGCCAGTTCCGCGGCCTTTTCCTCGAGCGCGCGGCGCGCCTGCTCGATCTGCAGGTTCTTCTGCTCCACCTCGGACTTCTGCGCCGCCAGCAGCGAGGCCTTGAGCGCGATTTCCTCGTTGGTCTGCTGCAGCTCGTCCTGCTGCGCCTGCAGTTCGCCGGCCAGCTGCTGCGACTGCACCAGCAGCCGCTCGGTGC
Source organism: Lysobacter sp. (assembly GCF_035655815.1). NCBI lineage: Bacteria > Pseudomonadati > Pseudomonadota > Gammaproteobacteria > Lysobacterales > Lysobacteraceae > Lysobacter > Lysobacter sp. The sequence continues at coordinate 117,620 of NZ_DASRTS010000013.1, read as the reverse complement.
GCATGGTCGCCTCGATGGTGTTGAGCACGATGGCGATGCTGCCCGACAGCTGCTCCAGGAATGCCAGCTGCGACGGCGTGAATTCATGCAGCGAGGCCAGTTCGATGACCGCCTTGACCTGGTCCTCGAACAGCACCGGCAGCACGATCACGCTGCGCGGCACGGCCTGCAGCAGGCCGGACTGGATGCGCACCTCCTGGGTGTTCATGTTCTCCAGCAGGATCAGGCGCGCCTGCGCCGCGCACTGGCCGACCAGGCCTTCGCCGAACTCCAGCGTGCCGTGCTCGGCGGAGGACGTGTCGGCGTAACCGGCCAGCTGGCGCAGACGCGGTGCGCCGCCATCTGCGCGCTCCTCGACGATGTACATCACCGCCTGCTGCGCATTCACCAGCGGCGCGAGCTCCGACAGCAGCATCTGGCCCAGCGTCAGCTGGTCGCGCTGGCCCTGCATCATGCTGCCGAACTTGGCGAGGTTGGTCTTCAGCCAGTCCTGCTCGCGGTTCGACTCGGTGGTCGCGCGCAGGTTGGCGATCATCGCGTTGATGTTGTCCTTCAGGTCGGCCACCTCGCCGCGCACGTCCACCTGGATCGAACGCGTCAGGTCGCCCTGCGTCACCGCGGTGGCCACCTCGGCGATCGCGCGCACCTGGTTGGTCAGGTTGGCGGCCAGCTGGTTCACGTTGGCGGTGAGGTCCTTCCAGATGCCCGACGTGCCCGGCACCTTGGCCTGGCCGCCCAGGCGGCCTTCCACGCCCACCTCGCGCGCCACCGTCGTCACCTGGTCGGCGAAGATCGCGAGCGTGTTGGTCATCGCGTTGATGGTGTCGGCCAGTTCGGCGACCTCGCCCTTGGCTTCCACCGTCAGCTTCTTGTGCAGATCGCCGTTGGCCACGGCGGTCACCACCGCCGCGATGCCGCGCACCTGCGTGGTGAGGTTGGACGCCATCGAGTTGACGTTGTCGGTGAGGTCCTTCCAGGTACCCGCGACGCCCGGCACGCGAGCCTGGCCGCCGAGCTTGCCTTCCGTACCGACTTCGCGCGCCACGCGCGTCACTTCCGCGGCGAAGCCGTTGAGCTGGTCCACCATCGTGTTGATGGTTTCCTTCAGCTGCAGGATCTCGCCTTCGGCGCCCACCGCGATCTTGCGCGACAGGTCGCCCTTGGCCACCGCGGTGGCGACTTCGGCGATGTTTCGCACCTGCGTGGTCAGGTTGGACGCCATCGAGTTGACGTTGTCGGTGAGGTCCTTCCACGCGCCGGTGACGCCCGGCACCTGCGCCTGGCCGCCGAGCTTGCCTTCGGTGCCCACCTCGCGCGCCACGCGCGTCACTTCCGCGGCGAAACCGTTGAGCTGGTCCACCATCGTGTTGATGGTTTCCTTCAGCTGCAGGATCTCGCCCTTCACGTCCACCGCGATCTTGCGCGACAGGTCGCCCTTCGCCACCGCAGTGGTGACTTCGGCGATGTTGCGCACCTGCGCGGTGAGGTTGGACGCCATCGAGTTGACGTTGTCGGTGAGGTCCTTCCACGTGCCGGCGACGCCCGGCACCTGCGCCTGGCCGCCGAGCTTGCCTTCCGTACCCACCTCGCGCGCCACGCGCGTCACTTCCGAAGCGAAACCGCGCAGCTGGTCCACCATCGTGTTGATGGTGTCCTTCAGTTCGAGGATTTCGCCGCGCACGTCCACGGTGATCTTGCGCGACAGGTCGCCGCGCGCGACGGCGGTGGTCACCTCGGCGATGTTGCGCACCTGCGAAGTGAGGTTGGACGCCATCGCGTTGACCGAGTCGGTCAGGTCCTTCCAGGTGCCGGCGATGCCCGGCACCACGGCCTGACCGCCCAGGCGGCCTTCGGTACCCACTTCGCGCGCCACGCGCGTCACTTCCGCGGCGAAGCCGTTGAGCTGGTCCACCATCGTGTTGATGGTGTCCTTCAGCTCCAGGATCTCGCCGCGCACGTCCACGGTGATCTTGCGCGACAGGTCGCCCTTCGCCACCGCGGTGGTGACCTCGGCGATGTTGCGCACCTGCAGCGTCAGGTTCGACGCCATCGAGTTGACGTTGTCGGTGAGGTCCTTCCACGTACCGGCCACGCCCGGTACCTGCGCCTGGCCGCCCAGGCGGCCTTCGGTGCCCACCTCGCGCGCCACGCGCGTCACTTCCGAGGCGAAACCGTTGAGCTGGTCCACCATCGTGTTGATGGTGTCCTTGAGTTCGCGGATCTCGCCGCGCACGTCCACGGTGATCTTGCGCGACAGGTCACCGCGCGCCACTGCGGTGGTCACTTCCGCGATGTTGCGCACCTGCGAGGTCAGGTTGGACGCCATCGCGTTGACCGAGTCGGTCAGGTCCTTCCAGGTGCCCGCCACGCCGGGCACGATGGCCTGGCCGCCGAGCTTGCCCTCGGTGCCCACCTCGCGCGCCACGCGCGTCACTTCAGAGGCGAAGCCGCGCAGCTGGTCCACCATCGTGTTGATGGCTTCCTTCAGCTGCAGGATCTCGCCGCGCACGTCCACGGTGATCTTGCGCGAGAGGTCGCCGTTGGCCACGGCGATGGTCACGTCGGCGATGTTGCGCACCTGTGCGGTCAGGTTGCTCGCCATCTGGTTGACCGAGTCGGTCAGGTCCTTCCACACGCCCGACACGCCCTTGACCTTGGCCTGCCCGCCCAGGCGGCCCGCGGTGCCCACCTCCAGCGCGACGCGGGTGACTTCCGAGCTGAACTCGGTCATCTGCTCGATCATGCGGTTGACGATGGTCGCCGAGCGCAGGAACTCGCCCTTCAGCGGGCGGCCGTCGGCTTCCAGCGGGACCGAGCGGGTGAGGTCGCCCTTGGCCACGCCGGCCATCGCCTCGGACATCGCCACCACCGGGCGCACCAGGTCGTCGATGAGCGCGTTGACCGACTGTTCCATGCCGGCCCATTCACCTTCGCGGTTGGCGGGCGTGATGCGCTGGCGCGTCTGGCCTTCGCGGCCGACCGCCTCGCCCACGCGCGAGAGTTCGGCGGCCAGGCGCCGGTTCTGGCTGACGATGTCATTGAGGATCTGCGCCAGCTGGCCTTCGCGGCCCTGCCAGTTCAGCGGCAGGCGAACGGAAAAATCGCCGGCACGCACGGCATCCATCGCGTCGATCAGCACGTCCAGTGGATCCTGCGACGGCGGCGGCGCAGCCACCTGCGGTGCGGCGACGTTCGCCTTCTTGCGTGCGGACGGACGACGCACCTTGGCTTCCGTAGTCAATCGACACCCCCCATGCCATGCAGCACTGCGGAAAATTTTGGGAGATTAGCGTAAGCATCGTGACGAAACGTTCACGCCGATGCGTGGGGCCTATCGGACGCATGCGATCCGACAGGCGCCTCTTGCAGTCTCAACGCACAGGTTCGCCGGCCAGGGCGGCACGGCGTACGCGGGCTTCCAGCAGTGCGTAACCGGCGACCGCCAGCAGCAGCGGACCGAGGTAATAGCAGGCGCGATATGCGAGCAGCGCCGCCAGCAGTTGCGGCGCCGGAACCTGATGACCAAGCAGTGCCAGGAACACCGCCTCCAGCACGCCAATGCCAGCCGGGATGTGGGCGATGGCCGAGGCCACCGCCGCCAGCAGCAACGTGCCCAGCACGGTGCCGTAGGACACCTCCGGCGGCATGAACAGGTGCAGCAGCCACGCCATCAGCGACCAGTTGCATGCGGCCATCGCCACCTGCAGCAGCGCCAGCGGCAGCGACGGCAGGCGCAGGTGATGCCCGCGCACGTGAAACACGCGTCCGTGCGACAGCCGGCATGCGCCCAGGTACGCGCCCACCGCCAGCAGCATCGCCACGCCGATCCATGGCAGCAGGCCGATGTCCACGCCCCACTGCGGCGGCGGCGCCACCGCGCGCATCGCGAAGATCGCGCCGGCCAGCAGCAGGTAGCCGATCCAGTTGGTGCTGACGGTGAACGCGACGATGCGGCTGATCGCGCCGATGCCGAGGCCCGCGTGCGAATACATGCGGTAGCGGAAACCCGCGCCGCCGACCAGCGCGCCGACGTTGAGGCTGAAAGCGTAGGCCACCAGCGAGATGGCCATCACGTGCGGCACCGGCAGGTGATGGCGCGCATAACGTCGCGCGGCCACGTCGTAGCACGAGTACAGCAGATAGCTTCCGACCGTCAGCGCCGCGGCACTGGCCAGCGTCAGCGCGCTGTAACCGGCCAGTGTCGCGCCGACCTGCGGCCAGTCGACCGACGCGGCGTAGCGCACCAGCAGCACCGCCACCACCGCGAGGAAGACGAAGAAGGCGATGCGGCGCCAGCGCCGTCCACGCGCGCGCCGCGCGCTCATGACGTGGGTTCCGCATCATGCGCCGGCGGTCGCACCAGCGCGGTCCGCGGCGTGTGCGCCGGCAGCCATCCGGCCCATTCGGGAAACTTGCGCAGCACGTGGAACAGCAGCGGGCGCGTGATCGGCTGCCAGAAGCGTCCGCGCGGCACGCTCGCCGGTTCCACCACGCGGCAGTGGTGCTGCATGAGGTGCCCGAGGCGTTCGCGCAGCACGCGCGCGAACGCCTCGTCGCGCACGAATACGTTGGCTTCGAGGTTCAGCGAGAAACTCAGCGGGTCGAGGTTGCTGGAACCCACCGTGCTCCACTGCCCGTCGATCACGGCGACCTTGCCGTGGAACGGACGCTCGCAGTACTCGTGGATGTGCACGCCGGCATCGACCAGATAGCGATACAGCGCGCGTGCCGCCATCAGGGCCAGCGGCGTGTCGGGCTGGCCCTGGAAGATCAGGTGCACGTCAACGCCGCGTCGCGCTGCGCGGCGCAGGTCGCGCAGGAACCCGTAGCCCGGGAAGAAGTACGCGTTGGCGATGACGATCTCGCGCGTCGCATCGTTGAACGCCCGCCGGTACTGGTGCTCGATCGCGCGCGAGCGACGCCCGTTGTCGCGCGGCACGAAGCAGACGGTGGCGCCGGCCCGCGCCGCGTCCGACGAAGGCGGTGCCGGCTGCCACTGCTCGCCCGTGCCGCGCGTCACCATCGCCCGGCGCATGAAGGACACGATGTCCGCGACCACCGGCCCCTGCACCTCCACCGCATAGTCCTGCTTGGCCTCCGGGCCGAAGTCCTGCAGGTGGTCGGCCGAGTAGTTGATGCCGCCGACGAATGCCAGCTCCTCGTCGATCGCGACCAGCTTGCGGTGCATGCGCCGGAACACGTTGAGGCGGATGCCGAACAGCGTCGGCTGGCGATCGTACATGCGCAGCTCGACGCCAGCCTCGGTGAGTTCGTGCACGAAAGTTTCCGACAGGTCCGGCGAGCCGAACGCATCCACCAGGAAGTGCACGCGCACCCCTCGTTTCGCGGCCGCCACCAGGCGCTTGTGCAGTTCGATCCCGACCTTGTCCTCGAACCAGATGAACGTCTCCATCAGCACTTCGCGCCTGGCCGCATCGATGGCCTCGAACACGCGCGCGAAGTACTCCTCGCCGTTCTCGAGCAGATGCACCCGATGTCCGGGACGCCAGCACGGCTGCAGCGCGCGCGGCCACCTCACAGCGCGATCCTCGCCAGCAGCGGTACGTGGTCCGACAGGTGCGACCACGGGCGACCGGACAGCACGCGGGCTTCCTCCACGCGTGCGTTGCGAACGTAGATGCGGTCCACCGGCAGCGTCGGCCAGCGCGACGGAAACGTGCGCGCGACCCTTCCGCGCGTCTGTTCGAACGCTTCCACCAGGCCGCAGCGATGCAGCAGTCGATGACCACGCACGCGCCAGTCGTTGAAGTCGCCCGCGACGATGAGTGGCGCGTCGACCGGGATCTCCTCGTTGACCATGCTGCACAGCAGGGCGATCTGCCGCCGACGGTGCGATTCGCGCAGGCCCAGGTGCACGCAGACGGTGTGGATCTCCTGCTCGAAACCTGGAATGCGCAGCACTGAGTGCAGCAGGCCGCGCTGTTCGTGTCCGTCCACCGATACATCGCAGTTGCGATGGAACCCGATCGGGAACTTGCTCAGCAGCGCGTTGCCATGGTGCCCGTGCGGATACACGGCGTTGCGCCCGTAGGCGAACTGCGTCCACAGCGTGTCGGCCAGGAACTCGTACTGCGTCGCCTGCGGCCAGTCCGGATGGCGCCTGGCGTGCCGCGCGTGTTCGCCCAGCACTTCCTGCAGGAACACCATGTCGGCGGAAACCTCGCGGATCGCCTCGCGCAGTTCCGGCAGCACGAAGCGCCGGTTGAGGAGGTTGAATCCCATGTGCACGTTGACGGTCAGGACGTTGATCGAAGCCATGAAGCGGATCGGCGGAAACCTGCCCGCATTCTGCCGCCGCGTGTCCTGCTGTCGCGTGAGGATGCCGCACGACGCGCTGCGCGCCGGCATTCACGTGTGTTTAACGCCGTCGTGCGGCGCCGATTCGCAGCGAAGTGTCGGGTCTGCTGCCATGCCGCGCGCGACATGCTGCATGCAACCGGACAGCGCACGGCGTGCGCTGTCCGGTGTGGCATTACGCCACGTCGATCAGTGTTCGGGCACCCACACGAAGCTGTCGCCCTGCGCCTTGACGTGGCCGATGCCCGGGAACGGGAAGTGCACCGCATACACGCGCAGGTTGCCGTCGGCCGCGCGTTGCAGCAGCGCGCGGCGGCTTGCTTCGGCCTCGGGCGCGTTCTCGTCGTACTGGATGGTCCATTCGGGGCGCTGCACCGAGATCACATGGTGGTGCGCCGAATCGCCGATGTAGAGCAGGCGATCGTCGCCCGATGCGATCTCGTACGCGCTGTGCCCCGGCGTGTGGCCGTTGACGGCCACCGCGGTGACAACGCCTGGCACCACCTCGGCGCCGGGCTGGAACGTCGCGACCTTGGGCGTGATCGCGCGTGCCAGCGACGCCGCGTCCGCGTCGCCCTTCAGCGCGTCCCACTCGGGCGCGGACAGATGGATGGACGCGTTGGGGAACGCCAGCGTGCCCTCGCGCGTCAGCAGGCCGCCGACGTGGTCGGGATGGCGATGCGAGATGAAGATGTCGGTGACCTGCGCGGCTTCGACGCCAGCGGAACGCAACACGTCCTGCAATCGTCCAGCACGTGCCCACTTCACGTCGCCCGCACCGGTGTCGAACAGCAGCACGCGGTCGCCCGCGCGCACCAGCATCGGCTGGATGCTCAGGTGCAGCACGTCGGCGGGCTCACCCGCCGCGGAAACCAATGCCGCCACGTCGGCGGCGGGACGGCCTACGCCGAACACCTTGCCGTCGTTGGCGACGTCGATGTCGCCATCCTTAAGCGCAACGGCGTCGAGCGAACCGACGCGGAAGCGGAACACATCGGCGGCTTGCGGTTCCGGTGCCGCCGCAGCAGGCGCCGCACTGGCGGTGGTTGTCGCCGGAGTCGCGGTTGCGGAGTCATCGGCGGACGACGGCTGTTCCGAGCACGCGGACAGCATGGCGCCGGCAACCAGTGCGGCGACCAGCACGTGAAGCGGTTTGCGGTTCATTGGAATCACTCGATATGGGGAGAGGACCTGCGCGACGCGCCTGCACGTGCAGGCAAAGTCGTGGCGGCGAGCTTAGGCGCTGGCAGTGGCGCCCAACAAGGCGATGAATCGCGCTGCTGAATTCCGTGAACGGGCCCTGTCGCGGCCTGCGCATCGCCCCCATGCAGGCGCTGGCCGCCCGCAAGGACCATGCGCGTTGCAAGGGATGAGGCCCATTCGGGCTGCCGCCATCCGATCCGCCAATACCGCCGCGACGGCCAGGGAGAGGCGAACATGACCGACGTCGCCGAACATTTGAAGGCAGGCCTTTCCGGCCTCACCCTCGACGAAACGCTGCAGAAGCCGGTGTCCGCCCTGCTGGGCGTCAGCGACGAGGCAGCGACCGCGCTGCAGCGCGTGGGCATCAGCAGCATCTTCGAGCTCGGCTCGTCGTGGCTGTTCGCGCACGCCTCGGCGGCGATCGCCGCACGCGACATCGCCGAGCCCGCGCCCGCACCGTTGCTGGAGGACGTCGCACAGGTACCCGCCGATCAGATCCCCGGACTGCCGTTGCGACACCTGCGCGGGCTGTCGGACGAGGACGCCACCGCAATCTCGCAGGCACTGGACGTGCAGAGCCTGCGTGAGTTCGCGCTGTGGCCGCCGCGCCACATCGCACAGCGCCTGCTCAGCATGGCCAGCGGCGCCGATGGCGAAGTCGAGGACGTGCATGCCGAGGCGCTGCGTCCGCGCCTGGGCGAATACCCGACCGAGCGCGTGTACTACGAATCGCTGGTGATGCTGGGCATGGCGACAGACGCGTCGCAGCAGCCACTCACCGGCACCATCCCGCTGCAGCCGGTGATCGACGACCCGGTGGGCTTCGGCCAGCCGGCGGTCGGCGCGCTGGTCACGCTGTCGCAATCGTGGTTCGCCAAGGGCATCACGCTGGGACATATGCTGCATTCGCTGGCGCTGGCGCCCGGCGAAGCCACGCGTATCGCGGTAGTGGACTGGTCGCGGCGCACGCGCTCCACGTCGACCGAATCGATCGACGAGTCCGAGCGCCTGGATAGTGCCACCGAGCATTCGCGCGCCATCAGCGAAGTGCAGAACGCGGTCGCCGGCGAGATGCAGTCGGGCGGCTCGATGACGTCCGGCTGGGCCAAGTCCACCACCAAGGGCAAGGCCGGCGGCTGGAGCGTCGGCGGCGGCCTGGCCGGCGCGTTCAAGGGCGTGAGCGGCGTGCTGGGATTCGGCGGCGGGTCGGGCAGTTCGTCGAGCGAGTCGGTGACCGAGAGCGAGGCCAGCAGCACGTCCTGGTCCATCGGCAACCGCTCGGTGACGGCGCAGATGGCGCAGCACGCCAACGAGCGTACCGAGCAGCACTCGGCCTCGGTGCGCAACCGGCGCGCATCCGCGGTGCGCGAAGTCTCGCAGTCCGAGCACGAGGAAGTGAGCACGCGCGTAGTGGCCAACTACAACCACATGCACGCGCTCACGGTGCAGTACTACGAAGTGGTGCAGGTGTATCGCGTCGTCGTGCGGGTGAAGTCGGTGCAGCGCGTGCTGTTCCTGCCGTTCGAACTGCTGGATTTCAGCGCGGCCAACGCGGGCGATGCAGTGGCACGCTTCCGCGGCTCGTTGCTGGGCGCCGCGCTGAATCCGCGCATCGCCGCGCTGCTGCTGGACGATCGCGGCGAGGTGGAAGTGCGCACGGCGGCGCGCGTGCCGCTGCCGATCGTGTTCAGCGAGATCGCACCGGCCAGCCTGGTCGCCACCGCACACCTGGCGCGCGTGATCGAGGGCACCGCGACGTCGACACCGACCGCGCCCGCGACGGGTGGAACCACCGCCGGTGGCAGCGTGCTCACCGCGCCTGCTCCCGCCACGCCGCTGGTGGTCCGCCGCATCACGCGGCCGGGTCCGCTCGCCGGCGTCGTGCCGGGCGACGTGGTGGTCGCCGCGGTGTCGTTCGACGGCGTCGGCGCCGATCGCGTGCGCTTCGACCAGCCCGGCGTGCCGGGCGACGACAGCACCTTCGCGGTCCCCGCCACGACGTTCCGGGTGGATTTCCCCAACGGGCTGCTGCTGCGCAACGTCACCGGCATCCACGTCGCCAAGACCGGCGCCGATGCCGACGCGGGTACGATGACGCTGCATGTGCGCAGCGGGGCGGAGACGCTGGAGTTGCCCATCGCGCTCGACCTGGCCGCCGGCACGGCGATGCAGAAAGTGGCGTACGTGGCCGCCGATCCGGCCAATCGCAAGGAAGAGCTGCTGGCGCATCTGCAGGCCAACCGCACGCACTACTCGCAGGCCGTGCTGCGCAACCTGGACTCGGCGACGCTGGTGATGCTGATGTCGCGCTTCAGCTGGAAGGGGCGGCCGCTGACCGACCAGGTCGAACCCAAGCCGCTGGCGGTGGCGGGAAATTACTTGGTGCTGCGCGCGCCGGTGGCCATGGATGAGGACGCCGGTGTCGACGACAGCGGCATGAAGTGGTCCGAGCTGCTGCTGCAACGCGAACTCAAGCTAGACCAGCAGGACGACCGGCTGGTGCCGATCCCGACCGGCGGCGTGTTCGCAGAGGCTGTGCTGGGCCGGTCGAACTCCGCCGAGAAGCTCGACATCACCCGCTTCTGGAACTGGCAGGACTCGCCGATCCCGCTGCAGCCGCCGGAGATCGCTCCGGTCGCCACCGGCAGCCGCGGCACGACGGAGGATCTCAAGCCCGGGCAGCTGGGCGCACCGGTGCTCAACGTGCTCACGCCGACCACGCTGCCGGAACCGGCCGGGCTTTCGGCCGCGCTCAATACGCTGGCCAGCGCCAGCCTGTTCCGCGACATGAGCGGCCTGGCCGGCACGCAGGCGCTGGCGCAGGCCTCTACCACGGGCACGCTGGACGCCGCCACCGAAGCCGGCCGGCAGGCCAGCGCCAACTACAAGACCGCGGCCGACCAGGCCGTGGCGATGGGACAGGCCGCGGCGGACATGTGGAAGGTGGCGCAGCAGACCAAGCAGGGTGGCGGCGGTGGAGGCGGTGCCGCGGGCGGCGGTTCGGACTCGAACATCTCCGCCGACGGCGCACGCATCAACCACGGGCGCGACATGGATCAGCGCGGCGTGTCGGCCGGATCGAACGGCCTGCGCGTGACCGAAAGCCAGGCCGAGTTCCAGGCCGCCGGTGGCGGCGGCGGTGGTGGTGGCAGCGGAGGTGGCAGCGGCGGCGGCGAAGCGGGCGGCATGGCGCCGATCTCGCGCGAGCTGGCGTTCGCGGACACCTCGGCCACCGGCATCTCGCCCGCGTTGCTGACGGGGACGACGCAGGCGCTCGGCGGCGGCGCGGTCGCGGGCGCGCTGGCCGGGATGGTGCTGCCGTCGGCTGCAGTGCACGCCGCGCTGCAGACGCTGGTGTTTTCGCACCTGCGTGCCGATGCACAGGCTTCGGGCGCATCGCTCCAGAACGTCCGGCTGCATCCGATGAAGGCGCACCGCTACGGCGCACGTTTCAGCGCCATCGGCCTGTTTGCATGGACCAACAGCTCCAGCGACATCTACTTCGACGTCGACGCATACCTGGCCGGCATCAGTGAGCATGAGCGCAACGGCGCCACCAATGATGAAGCGGTGCAGCTCATGCGCGGCTTCGGAGTGATCGTGTTGCGGCACGAACTCGTGCACATCGACCAGTTCCGCCAAACCGGACGGCCCACCTCGTTCAAGCAGATGGTCACCTACGAACGCGAGGCTCTGGGCTGCAGCGGCGCCACAGCCAGGCCTTTGGCCTCGCTGCCATGGTTGGCGAATACGGGCAGCGGGGGCGCCACGGATTTCCTGGTCAACACGCTCAAGCTGGACGCCGCCGACGCCGCCTCGATGGTCACCGATGCACAGAACCAGATGACGGCCAGCTGCTCGAATCTGGCACCACTGGTTAACCTCACGCAGGCCAAGCAGATCATGGACGGATTGATCAACCACCAGTTCCTGCCGGAGGAGCTGGTAAACGGCAAAGGCCGCACCTACGCCGTCGCCGATCTCTACAGATAATGCGCCGCGCGAGCTTGCGCGGCGCTACGCGAAGCCTCGCGCCAGTTCGCGCGTCAGCTCCGCGGCACCGACCGTCTTGCAACCGCGCGTGTTCTGCCCGGCCCAAAGCGGCGAAAAATCGCCGCTGCCCCGCGCTTCGGCCGCCTTGCGCAACGCGACGAGCGCGGGCGCCGCGAGCGGAAAGGCCGGCAGATCGTCGCGCATCGGGCCGAGTTCGCGCATCAGGCGGTTGACGATGCCGCGCGCGGGGCGACCAGTGAACAGGTTGGTCAGCGCGGTGGTGAGTGCGTCGTCGCTCTGCAACGCGGCGCGATGCACGGCGCTGGTGCTCGCTTCCGGACACAGCAGGTAGGCGGTGCCCACCTGCACCGCGGCCGCACCGAGCGCCATCGCGGCGCGCACTCCGGCCGCGTCGGCGATGCCGCCGGCGGCGATCACCGGTACTTGCACCGCCCTGGCGACCTGCGGCAGCAGTGCGAACGTGCCGACCTGCGTGGCCGTATCGGGCGACAGGAACTGACCGCGATGCCCGCCGGCTTCCAGGCCTTGTGCGATCACCGCGTCGACACCGCGCGCCTCCAGCCAGCGCGCTTCCTCCACCGTCGTCGCGGACGAGATGACCTTGGCGCCGGTCGCACGTACGCGCTCCAGCAGCGGCGCCGCCGGCAACCCGAAGTGGAAGCTGACCACCGGCGGGCGCAGCGCCTCGACCACCTCCGCGGCGGCTTCGCCGAACGGTGCGCGCGATGGCCCCGATGCTGCGGCATCCGGGTCCAGGCCGAGCTCGTCGTAATAGGGACGCAGCAGCGCGCGCCAACCGGATTCGCGCGCTTCATCGGGCTGCGGCGCCGGATGGCAGAAGAAGTTGACGTTGAACGGCGCATCGGTCTGCGCGCGGATCGCGGCGATCTCGTCCGCCAGCGCCTGCGCGCCCAGCGTGGCTGCGGGCAACGCGCCGAGCCCGCCCGCATTGCACACCGCGATCGCCAGCGCGCTGCCCTGCACGCCAGCCATGGGCGCCTGCAGCAGCGGAAGCGGCAGGTCGAACAGGCGGTCGGTCATGGCGGTCTCCGGTCACGGCGCAGCGACGCCCCGCATTGTCGCAGCCGGCCCGCCCGGCGGTTTTGCCGCCGCGGGCGGCGCTGCCCCGGCGACTACAACGGCCCGGACAGTTCGTCCACGTCCTCCACGAAGGTCTCGCCGGTCAGCGCCAGGGCCTGCGCCAGCTGCTTCACGACCCCGCACTGGGCCATGTGCTCGTCGACCAGCCAGGCCACTTCGTCGCCTTCCGGATTGGTCAGGCGCAGCACGCACTTGCGTGTGTCGGGAAACGGTCCGAGCGCCTGCAGGCGCCAGCCGGGCGGCAGGGTCTGGCTGCGGGTGTCCATGGGATTTCTCCGCGGAACGACACCCCAACGTTAGCGCGCCATACGGTCGGTGGCATGACTGCGCCGGGGTCGGCGCGATGCTTCCGGCACGGTAGCAGCCCGTCCGGACACGGTATGGTGTCGCACCCGTTCCCAGCCGAAGACCCGATGTCCGCCCAATCCAGTTCCCCGGCCGCCTCGCAACTCGGCCACGCGCTCAAGCCAAGGCAGTTGATCATGATGGGACTGGGCAGCGCGATCGGCGCCGGGCTGTTCCTCGGCTCCGGCGTGGGCGTGCAGGCCGCCGGACCGGCCGTGCTGGTCTCGTACCTCGTCGCCGGCGCGCTGGTGATCATCGTGATGAACGCGCTGGGCGAAATGGCCGCGGCCAAGCCGGCCAGCGGCGCGTTCTCGGTGTACGCCGCCGATGCGATGGGCGCGACCGCCGGCGCGACCGTGGGATGGCTGTGGTGGGTGCAGCTGGTCATCGTCATCGCGGCCGAGTCGGTCGGCGCGGCGGGCCTGCTGGGGACGGTTTGGCCGCAGCTGTCGGTGCCGTTGGCGTCGCTGACCTTCATGGTGGTGTTCACCGCCATCAACCTGATGGGCGTGCGCAACTTCGGTGAGTTCGAATTCTGGTTCGCGATCCTCAAGGTCGTGGCCATCGTGGTGTTCATCCTGATCGGCGCGGCGCTGGTGTTCGGCCTGCTGCCCGGCGTGCCCTCGCCGGGGCTGTCCAACTTCACCGCTCACGGCGGATTCGCGCCCAAGGGCTGGGCCGGCATCGGCGCGGCGCTGCTGGTGGTGGTGTTCGCCTTCGGCGGCACCGAGATCGTCGCGGTGGCGGCGGCGGAAACCGCCGATCCCTCGCGCAGCATCGCCCGCGCCATCCGCACCGTGGCCTGGCGCATCCTGGTGTTCTACATCGGCTCTATCAGCGTGATCGTCGCCGTGGTGCCGTGGACCAGCGAGGCGCTGCGCTCGCCGTTCGCCGCCGTGCTGGAACTCGCGCGCATCCCGGGCGCGGCGACCGCCATCACGCTGGTCGCGGTGGTGGCGCTGCTGTCGGCGCTCAACGCCAACCTGTACGGCGCCTCGCGGATGATCTTCTCGCTGGCGCAACGCGGCGAGGCACCGCGCTGGCTGGGACGCGTGAGCCGCGCGCAGGTGCCGGCGATGGCCGTGCTGTCGTGCGTGCTGTTCGGCTTCATCGCCACCGTGTTCGAGCTGTGGTACCCCAACCGCGTGCTGCCGGTGCTGCTCAACGTGGTCGGCTCGACCTGCCTGCTGGTGTGGACGATCTCGCTGGTGTCGCAGCTGATCCTGCGCCGCCGCGCCGATCGCGCCGGTACGCCGCTGCCTTTCCGCATGCGCGGCTATCCGTGGCTGACGGTCGGCGCGCTGGCGATCCTGGCGATGATCTTCGGCCTGTTGCTGTCTTCGCCTGAAACGCGCGGGCAGTTCCTGTCGATGGCGGCGCTGACCGCGGCGATTGCCATTGCCTGCGACATCGCACGTCGCATGCGCAACAAAAAACGCGCGACGGTCTGACCGTCGCGCGTTGCAGCGGCGGGCGCGGGGAGGGGAAAGCGCACGCCGCGATGCTAGGTTGAGCAGGCGTCAGCTCTCGTAGGCCGACTCGCCGTGCGAGGTGATGTCCAGGCCCTCGCGTTCGGATTCCTCGCTGACGCGCAGGCCGACGGTGTACTTCACGATCAGGAAGCTCACCAGCGCGACCACGCCGGAGACCACCACCGTCACCAGCACGCCCTGCAGCTGGATCCACACCTGCGAGGCGATGCTGTATTCCGGCAGCGCGGTTTCGGTGACGTAATCCCAGATGCCCGAGCCGCCCAGCGCGGGCGAGGCGAACACGCCGGTGAGCAGCGCGCCGAGGATGCCGCCCACGCCGTGCACGCCGAACACGTCCAGTGCGTCGTCGGCACCCAGCAGGCGCTTGAGGCCGTTGACGCCCCACAGGCACACCGCGCCCGCCAGCGCACCGATGATCAGGGCGCCGCACAGGCCGACGAAGCCGGCGGCCGGCGTGATGGCGACCAGACCCGCGACCGCGCCCGACGCCGCACCGAGCATCGACGGCTTGCCCTTGCTGACCCACTCCACCGCGGTCCAGCCCAGCACCGCGGCGGCGGTGGCGAGGAAGGTATTGACGAAGGCCTGGGCCGCGACCGCGTTGGCTTCCAGCGCGGAACCGGCGTTGAAGCCGAACCAGCCCACCCACAGGATGGACGCGCCGATCATGGTCTGCGTGAGGTTGTGCGGCTTGATCGCCTCGCGCCCGTAGCCCACGCGCTTGCCGATCACGTACGAACCCACCAGGCCGGCGATGGCCGCGTTGATGTGCACCACCGTGCCGCCGGCGAAATCCAGTGCGCCCTTGGCGAACAGGAAGCCCGACTGCGCCAGCACGCCCGGCACGGCGTCGTTGCTGGTGAACGCATCCGGTCCGGGGAAGAACCACACCATGTGCGCCATCGGCGTGTAGGCGAAGGTGAACCACAGCACGGTGAACAGCATCACGCCGGCAAACTTCACCCGCTCGGCGAACGCGCCGATGATCAGCGCGCAGGTGATGCACGCGAACGCACCCTGGAACACGAAGAACACCAGCTCGGGGATGTACACGCCCTTGGTGAACGTCGCGCCCATCGCCGTGGCGTCCAGTCCCTTGGCGAACACGCGGTCGAACCCGCCGATGAATGCGTTGCCCGGCGTGAACGCCAGCGAGTACCCGTACAGCACCCACAGCACCGCCACCAGCGAGAACACCAACAGGCACTGCATCAGCACCGACAGCACGTTCTTGCTGCGCACCAGGCCGCCGTAGAACAACGCCAGCCCGGGCAGGGTCATGAAGATCACCAGCGCCGAACACACCAGCAGCCAGGCGATGTCGCCCTTGTTGGCGGTCGGTGCGGCGGCGGTGGCGGTTTCCTGGGCGAATGCGAGAGCGGGTAGCAGGAACGCGCACAGCGCCGCCAGCAAGCCCACCAGACGCGGACTTCGCAACGCGTCGATTGCGCGCCGGCGCTCGTCGGCCTGCCGGCTTCCATTCGCCGGTCGGATTGAGTCGTGCGAGGACGCACTTGCGCCCATGCTGTCATCCCCGCGAAGGCGGGGATCCATCTGTGAGAGCGTCACGGTGGGGATTCCTTCTTTCGTCGAAGTTGAGGCGATCGGATCGATGGACTCCCGCCTGCGCGGGAATGACGGCTCAGGGGCTGAAGGCATCCCAGTGCACGTGGAAGGACGAGGCGCGCGTGGTGCAACGTTGGTGTGGGAGGTTGTCTTCATCGTCTGTCCCTCACAACGCATCGTCATCGAGCTCGCCGGTGCGGATGCGCACCGTGCGCTCGAGCGATTGCACGAAGATCTTTCCGTCACCGACCTTGCCGGTGCGCGCGGCATTCGCCAGCGCTTCCAGCGCGGCTTCCAGCAGGGATTCCGACACCGCGCACTCGACCTTGAGCTTGGGCAGGAAATCCACGACGTACTCGGCGCCGCGGTACAGCTCGGTATGGCCCTTCTGCCGGCCGAAGCCTTTCACCTCGGTGACGGTGATGCCGGACACGCCCACTTCGGTGAGCGCCTCGCGCACCTCGTCGAGCTTGAACGGCCGGATGATCGCGGTGATCAGTTTCATCTCGCAGCTCCCTGGGTTTGAACGATTCGTCTTGGGACGACGGGTCTTGGATGGCTCATCGGCGCGCTCAGAACGTCTTGGTCAGCGTCAACACCACGGTGTCGTCGCCGAGGAAGTTGTCATGCGCGTTGGTGTAGAACGCCTCTTCGGCGTCCGTGTCGGTGTAGGCCAGAGCAATGGCGAAACCGCCGTCGAAGGACTTGGTGACGCCGAGCTTCCAGTCGGTGTATTCGAAGTCCTCGTTGTTCTCGATCCACTGCTTGCCGGCGTGCGCGTTGAGCGTCCACGTCGGCACGAACTCCCAGTTCACGGACGCATCCAGATAGCCGCTGCCGTCGGAGTCGGCGTAGCCGAACAGGTCGGTGACGGAATAGAAGTACTTGGCGGCGAACACGCCGGCGGTGATGCCGAGATAGATCTCGCCCGTGTCCGGGCTGTTGAAGCCGGAGGGATAGTCGCCGGGATACCAGTAGTACAGCGCGCCGACGTCGAAGCCGACCGTGTCGTTGAACTTGCCGCGATAGCCGCCGTAGAAGTCCAGCTCGACGCTGTTGGAGATGTCGTCGTCCGGCACGACGGTGTCGGACAGCCAGCTGACGTTGCTGCCCCACGAGCCGACATAGAAACCGCTGTCGGCCGCGTATTCCACGCCGGCCTGCAGCGCGGGTTCCTGGTTGTTCTGCGAGATGCCGCGGAAGATGTAGTCGCTGGTCAACGCGACCGAGCCGGACACGCCGGCGCGGGCGTCATCCACCGGCAGGACGAGCGCGAGCACGCCGGCCAGTGCGACGGACATGAGCGATGCACCGGACCGGACAGCGTTCGATGCAGCGGTGTTGCGGACAGCAATGCGAGACGACATGACGCAGGCTCCTCATAAGCGGTGGCCCCTCCCCGGTCATTGGTGTTCGTGCTCTGCAACGTCGGGCGATCCGTCGGTGCCCGGGTTGTCGTGGGGACGCACTCGCCTTGCGGCGGGCAGTGCCCGTCGTTTTTGTTCACCTCGTCGGTTGTGGTGGTAGTAGTGCGGTGCTGCGTTACGGCCGCGTCGGCACGGCCCGCGTCATGAAGACGCTGTTCGGATCGTCCGTGTAGTCCGCGAACGGACCGCAGAACTCGAAACCGAAACGCGCATACAGCTGGCGCGCGGCGTCGAAGCCCTGCATGGAGCCGGTTTCCAGGCTCAGCCGGTGGTACTGGCGACGCCCTGCCTCGGCGAGGATGTGCTCCAGCATCGCGGCCGCCACCCCCTTGCGGCGGTGCCGTGATGCGGTGCGCATCGACTTGATCTCGCCGTGCGCGGCGTCGAGCTGCTTCAGCGCGCCGCAGCCCATCAGCTCTTCTTCGTCCCACGCGGACCAGAAGGTGACCTGCGACTGCCGCAGGCCGTCGAGGTCGAGCGCGTGGATGCTTTCAGGCGGAGACAGCTGCGCCATGCTCTGCAGGTGTTCCTGCAGCAGCGCGACGACTTCGGGATGGTCGAGACCGCCGGTGCGGATCTCCATCGCGTGCTCCGTGGGGACGAGTTGCGTGGACGTGCGTGGTGCGAAACGAACACGGCCCGGAGCATTCGCCCCGGGCCGTTTATTGCTCAGATCGTGAAACCCATCCGGTAGTCGAGCGGGTGAGGAAGAAACGCCCGCGCGGCACTGCCGCGCGTTGCTTCCAAACGCACGGCGCGCTGCGCCGGGCCGGACATCTGCCGGCCCGAAGCCAACACCGCTCGCATGCCGGTACGCATCAGATCGTGTAGTACATCTGGTATTCGAGCGGATGCGTCGCGGCGCGGAAGCGCGTGACTTCCTGCATCTTCAGCGCGATGTAGCCGTCGATGAAGTCGTCGGTGAACACGCCGCCGGCCTTGAGGAAGTCGCGATCCTTATCGAGCGCTTCCAGCGCCTGGTCGAGGCTGTGGCAGACGGTCGGGATGTTCTTCTCTTCTTCCGGCGGCAGGTCGTACAGGTCCTTGTCGCTCGGCGCACCCGGGTCGATCTGGTTCTTGATGCCGTCCAGGCCGGCCATCATCAGCGCGGCGAAGATCAGGTAGCCGGAGTTCATCGGATCCGGGAAGCGGATCTCGATGCGGCGCGCCTTCGGGTTGGCGACGTACGGAATGCGGCACGAAGCCGAACGGTTGCGCGCCGAGTAGGCCAGCATCACCGGCGCTTCGAAGCCCGGCACCAGGCGCTTGTAGCTGTTGGTGGTCGAGTTGGCGAAGGCGTTGATCGCGCGGGCGTGCTTGAAGATGCCGCCGATGTACCACAGCGCCATCTGCGACAGGCCGCCGTAGCCGTCGCCGGAGAACAGGTTCACGCCGCCCTTGGCCAGCGACTGGTGCACGTGCATGCCGCTGCCGTTGTCGCCGACGATCGGCTTGGGCATGAAGGTGGCGGTCTTGCCGTTGCGGTGGGCGACGTTCTTGATGACGTACTTCATCGTCAGCAGCTCGTCGGCCTTCTTCACCAGCGAGTTGAACTTGGTGCCGATCTCGCACTGGCCGGCGTTGGCCACTTCGTGGTGATGCACTTCCACTTCCATGCCGACCTGCTCCAGCGTCTTGCACATCTCGGCGCGGATGTCGTGCAGCGAATCCAGCGGGGCGACCGGGAAGTAGCCGCCCTTCACCATCGGACGGTAGCCGGTGTTGCCGCCGTCGTACTCACGGCCGGAATTCCAGTGCGCTTCTTCCGAATCGATGTGGAAGAAGGTGTGGCCCATGTCGTTGGCGAAGCGGACCGAATCGAAGATGAAGAATTCCGGCTCCGGACCGAAGAAGGCCTGGTCGGCGATGCCGCTGGACTTCAGGTAGGCCTCGGCGCGCTTGGCGACGCCGCGCGGATCGCGCGAGTAGGCCTGCATGGTGGCCGGGTCGAGGATGTCGCAGGTCAGCACCAGGGTCGGATCGGCAGTGAACGGATCCAGGAACGCGGTGGACGCGTCGGGGAGCAGCACCATGTCGGACTCGTTGATGCCCTTCCAGCCGCTGATCGACGAACCGTCGAACATCTTGCCGTCCTCGAACAGGCTCGGCTCCACGATCGACTTCGGGAAGGTGACGTGGTGCTGCACGCCGCGCATGTCCACGAAGCGCAGGTCCACGAATTCGACCTTGTGGTCCTTGATCAGCTTCTCTACGTGTTCGATCGACATTGATTGCTCCGGATTCGGATTGGAATGGGGGATGTTGGACCGGCCGGATGACCGGTGACGGATGAGATGAAGCACAGGTCGTGCCAACTTTCACGCGACCGTAACAGATTGATTCCATTGGCCGCTGCATCGAGCCCTCTGGCTGAGCGCACCAAAACGGGGCGCCGCCGCGGGCCCATGCATCAACCCGGTGCACACGCACCCATCCGGTATGCTGCCCCGTTTCGCGCCTGGCGTCCGCGTGCGGCGCCCGCAATTCCGAACATCCCCCTGCGAACCCCCGACACATGACCGATCTGCTCGCCGCCCTGCTCCTCGGCATCATCGAAGGCATCACCGAGTTCCTTCCGATCTCCAGTACCGGCCATCTGCTGATCGCCGAGCGCTGGCTGGGCCATCGCAGCGATCTGTTCAACATCTCCATCCAGGCCGGCGCGATCCTCGCGGTGGTGCTGATCTACCGGCAGCGCCTGTGGGACCTGGCGATGGGCTTCCTGGGCCGGCGTGCGATCGCCGAGCACAGCCCGGCCGGCGTGCCGATGGACGCGGCGATGTCGCGCGACTACGCCTTCAAGCTGGCGGTGGCGTTCGGCGTGACCGCGGTGCTGGGCGTGATCGTGAAGAAGCTGGGCTTCGAACTGCCCGACGAGGTCACGCCGATCGCGTGGGCGCTGGTGCTGGGCGGCGTGTGGATGATCGCGGCCGAGCATTTCGCGGCCAGGCGCGCGGCCGTGCTGGGCGAACGCTGGCAGATCACCTGGACGGTGGCGATCCTGGTGGGCATCGCGCAGGTCGTGGCGGGCGTGTTCCCGGGCACCTCGCGTTCGGGTGCGACGATCTTCGTGGCGCTGCTGGCCGGCACCACCTCGCGTGCGGCCGCGACCGAGTTCGCCTTCCTGGTCGGCATCCCCACCATGTTCGCCGCCACCGCCTACGAGCTGACCTCGGTGCTGCGCAGCGGCGAGGCCGCGCATGAGGACTGGAGCGCGCTCGGCGTGGCCTTCGTGGCGTCGGCCATTACCGCCTTCATCTCGGTGAAATGGTTGTTGCGCTACATCCAGAGCCACCGTTTCACGGCCTTTGCGATCTACCGTTTCATCCTGGGCGCCGCGCTGCTGGCCCTGGTGCCGTCCGGAAGCTGACGCGCGCCCGCCGCATCACCCCGTTGTCGTAAGTGGTTCGTTCCTGGGCTCCACCACTTCAGGAGATCACCATGAAGCGATTCGCGACGTTCACCCTCGCCCTGACCCTGGCGGCCTGCACGCGCTCGCCGCAGGAGACGCCCGCGCCCGCATCAGCGCCGCCTGCCGAAGCGCCGGCCACGCCGTCGGCCGTACCCGCCACCGCCTCGACCACCGCGGCGCTCGACGCCGCCATGCTGGGCCGCTACCACTGGACGCTGGACCGCGCCGTGGACGCCAGGGGCCAGCGCATCGAGGCGCTGTTCGTGCGCGCCGACGCACCGGTGCAGCTGGATTTCCGCGACGATCGCATCGGCGTGTCCAATGCCTGCAACCGCATCGGCGGGCGCTACTCCTTCGAGGGCGACGTGCTGACGGTCGGCGACCTCGCCTCCACCCAGATGGCCTGTTCGGACCCGCGCCTGATGGCGCTGGACCAGGCCGTGAGCCAGCGCCTGCAGGGTCGCCAGACCGCCGCGCTGACCGGTGGCGACACGCCGGTGCTGACGCTCACGTCGTCCGGCGGCGACGTACTGACCTTCCGCGGCGAACCGACGGCCGAAACGCGCTTCGGCGGGCCCGGAGAAACCGTGTTCCTGGAGATCGCGCCGCACAGCAAGCCGTGCACGCATCCGGCCGCGCCCAACCGGCAATGCCTGCAGGTGCGCGAGGTGAAGTTCGACGAGCAGGGCCTGCGCACCGGCACGCCGCCGGAATGGCAGCCGCTGTACCAGGACATCGATGGCTTCAAGCACGTCGAAGGCACGCGCAATGTCGTGCGGGTGAAGCGCTTCGTGTCCGGCAACAAGCCCGAGGGCGAGCAGGTGGCCTACGTGCTCGACATGGTCGTCGAGTCGGAAGTCACCAAGGATTCGCCGCGCAGTTGATGTCGTGACCGCCACGTAGGAGCCGGCTTGCTGGCGACACGCTTGCGACGTTTCGTCGCGAGCCAGCTCGCTCCTACGGAACGGCGGCCGTCCTGCGTCGGGAACACACCGACCGGCAGCCCGTCCCCGTCAGTCCTTCACCGAAGGATTGAGCGAGTACGTGCCGTAGATCGCCGCCTCGTCCAGCACGTGTCCGTGGATGGCCTTGAGCACGTCCGCGGCCGTGAAGCGCTGCGGCAGGTCCAGGCGTTGAATGTCGAGCGCGAACAGACGGAAGAAGTAGCGGTGCAGGCGCAGGTCGTTGGGCGGCGGGAACGGGCCGTCGTAGCCGTGCCAGTCGCCGCGCATCGATTCGTCGCCAGCGAACCAGCCGGTGTAGTCGTTGATGCCCTGGCGCGCACCGGCCGGGCCGGACGGCTGCTGTTTGCCGTGCGGGACGACGCCGTCGCTGCAGCTGCCCGCGGCGATCTCGCGCACGTCGGCCGGAATGTCGGCCATCGCCCAGTGCACGAAGTCGGCGCGCGGCTGGTCGGCGGGAATCAACACGCCTTCCTTGCCGACCATCTCCGGCACGGTGGGCACGTCCGGGTCGATGCACAGCAGCGCGAACGACTTCGTGCCGGCCGGCACGTCGTCCCAGGCCAGGTGCGGATTGCGGTTGGGCGCGAAGCCGAAGCCGTCGGCCGTGGGCTGGCCGGCCGCGAACTCCGCCGGCAGGCGCTGGCGGTGCTGGAAGCTGTTGCTGCGGATCTGCATGGCGTGCTCTCCGGTGTTGCTGACGTACGGAAATCGCAAACCTCGAAACCGCGATCCGGAACTGGCCGGATCGCCTGCTTGGCCGTCCCCTCCAGCGGAGAGGAACGGACCGTCTTACTCGGCCGGATAGCCCAGGCGCTGCGCGACCGGCGTGAGCAACTCGAACGCGTCGCCCAGCGCGTCGCGGAAGCGGCGCCAGCGGCCCGCCTCGAACCGCTGCACGCCCAGCATTTCGCGCGGCGGCACCAGGACGCGGATCTGCAGCGCGTCGGCGATGGCCTGCGCGAGGGCATTGGGATCCTCGGCGATCTCGTCGAGCTTGAGCAGGCGATGCGGGAACAGGTCCTGCTCGTGCAGATCGGCGATCTGCGCCAGCACGTTGGCCAAGTAGCGCGCGCCATCCTCCGGCGAGGGCAGCGCCAGCGGCATCGGCGCGCCGAAGGCGAGCCAGTCCAGCAGCATGTCGCGAGGATCGCGCACGGCCACCATCAGCACGGCCTCCGGCAGGTGCGCGCGCAGGCCCAGCAGCAGCGCGTTGTCCCACCACAGCAGCCAGTCGAACACATTGCCGTCGTTGATGCCGCGGGTCGGCAGGGCCGCGCGCCACAGGCTCACCATGTAGGCCGGGTCGAGCGATCCATCGAGCAGGCCCGGCACGGTTGTGTAGCGCTGCATCGGATCGTTCGGCGGCTGCGGCCCGAAGCGGTCGGCGCGCAGCGGCGCGCCGGCCTGGTCGAAGGTGCCGGCCAGGCGCTCGACCAGCGAACCCGGCGCGCCCCACAGCAGCAGCACCGCGGAGGCCGGATCGGGCAGTGGCGCGAGTTCCGGATATTGGCCGATGCCGTTGCTGCTCGGCGGCAGCGGCAGGCGCTGGTCGACCACCTCGGCGTGCAACTCGGCCCAGGTCGCCGCGGCTGCGTCGGGCTGGCCGGCGATGTCCAGGCAGCGGCCCAGCAGCTGGCGCAGCGTGCGGCGCACGTTTGGATCGGGCGCGCGGGCCAGCAGGCTTTCGACGCGCTCGACGGCGGCGTCGGGGTCGCGCTTGAGCAGCGCATCAACCAGGCGCAGCTCGGCCTGCGTGTGGCCGGGTGCGAGCTCGACGATGCGGCGGGCGATGGCTTCGGCTTCGTCGGCCTCGCCCGTGCGGTCGTGCAGCGTGCCCTGCGCTTCCAGCGCCGGCACGTGCTCGGGCATGGCTTCGCGCCAGCGCGCGATGATGCCGCGCGCGGCCTCGCCGGCGAATTCCTCGAACAGCAGGCGCGCGCGCCACAGGTCCGGCGTCTGCGGATGTTCTTCCAGCGCGGCATCGAGCGTGCTGCGGGCCTCGTCCGCCAGGCCGAGACGGCGCCAGGCCTCGACCAGCGGCAACACATTGCGGCGATCGCGCGGCTGCGTGGCGAACGCCTGGCGCAGCAGTTCGAGCGCGCGTTCGTTGCGGCCGGCTTCCAGTTCCAGCTCGCCGACCAGCCGCTGCAGCGGCGCGCCGGCGTCGGCGCCTTCCAGCAGCGGCGCCAGTTCCTCTGCGGCCTCGCCCGGACGGCCCTGGCGGCGCATCAGGTCGGCGACCAGCAGGCGCAGCGGACGCGAAGTCGGATCGCTCTCCAGCAGCGCGCGGAAGGCCTGCTCGGCGAAGGCGAAGTGGCCCTTCGCCAGATAGGCGAAGCCCAGCGCGTGACGCAGCTGCGGCTCGCCCGGGAAGCGCTCGGCGGCGCGGCTGAGGATGGCCAGCGCACGGTCGGCGTCGCCGCGGCGCATCGCCAGCGAGCCCTCGATGGCCGCCACGTGCGGGTGCTCCGGCGCGATGCGCGCCGCAGTGCGGACCAGGCGCTCGGCCTCATCCAGGTCGCCGCGGCCGATCGCCAGGTGGCCCTGGATCACGTAGGCCGGGAACTGGTTCGGATCCAGCCCGGTCGCGCGGGCCAGCGCGGCCTGGGCCTCGTCCAGCTGGCGCTCCTGCAGCAGCAGGCCGGCGCGTTCCAGGTGCAGGTTGGCGTCTTCGGGAGCCAGTTCGATGGCCTGGCCGATCGCGGCCAGCGCAGGCTCGCGCTCGCCGGACAGGCGCAGCGCGGCCGCCAGCAGCCGGTGCGAGGTGGCGTCCTGCGGTTGCGCGGAGACGGCCTCGCGGGCGGCGCTCAGCGCCTCGGTGGCGGCGCCGCGGCGCAGGGCGTCGAGAATCGGTTCGTACATGGACGGCTCGGAAACTGGCGAAAACCGCGATTGTAGCGGGATGTTCCGGGCGGGCTGGGCCGGAACGCGGCAGGGCTTGGGAACCCGGAAGGGCGACCGCCACGACCGGGCGCTGCGCGGGACGAAGGTGAAAGGCGCCTGGGATGTCGGCGCATTCAGTAAAGCGTGGAAAGTCCCTGGATCCCCGCCTTCGCGGGGATGACGAGCAATAGCGTTGGCGGTGTTGCGTGGCTACGGCTTCGCTACGGGTACGGCTACGGCGGTGGCGATGTGCCGGTGGCTGTTGCTGTTGCTGCTGCTGTTGTTGCGGTTGCTGTGGCTGTGTGCTGTTGCTCTTGCTCTTGCTCTTGCTCTTGCTCTTGAACAGCCCAGCACATCGCTAGACCCGGAGGGCGTCGCACATGGATGTGCGGCGCTAAGCAAGGAGGCACGGATGCCGACTTGCGGGGCCCCGACTCCTTTTCCGCAGTGGGATTGCTGTGTCGGGGAGGACCCTTTCTTTTGGTTACGTTTGACCGAAGGGAATCCAGTCGGACTTTGGGTCAGCAAAGAAAAGAGACCCGGCCGGCTTTAGACGGACGGAAGCTTTGGCGCTTTCGTGGCGGACGCGCCAACGGGAAAGCGTGAAAAGTCCTTGGATCCCCGCCTTCGCGGGGATGACGATCAAGAGCAACGGCTGACGAGCAAGAGCCACGGCAACATGGATCCCGGCTTTCCCGGGACAACGAGCGAAGAACCAACGCGCCCGTCGCTGGAGCACGCAACGGAGGAAACACGTAGAAGGCGCTGGAACCCGGCCTGCGCCGGGATGACGAACCAAGGAGCGGCGGCGTCCCGACAGAGTGGCTCAACAGCGAGCCACACCTACCAGCCTATCGGCCCCGGTCCATACGGCCCGAAGTACCCCGGCCCGAACATCGGCCCATCGCCTCGACCGACGCTGATGTTGAGGTTGACGTGACTCGTGTCGCCCTCGTCGTTGGTATACGTCTTGTCCAGATGGATGTCGGCCGCCTGCCAGTTGCTGCTGCCTGCGCGCTTGGACCAGCCAATGCCAGCGGACACGCTGCCGTGCATCTGCCAATCCCCGTTCGCGACGGCCTGCGGCTCGTCCGTGCGTAGCGCGCGACCGCTGTGGTCGCCGTACCAGGTCCCGGGCGGATCGCTGCGGTAGCCCGCGCCCGGGTCGACGCTGACGAAGGCGACGGGGGCCTGCGGCACGCTCAGGTCCAGCGCGCGCGCTTCCGGCGAATCGTTCGACTGGGCCAGGACGAAGCCCGGTGCGAGCAGGCAGCCGATCAGGACAAGGGCGCGTTTCATGGGAGGCCTCGCACGGAGCGACGGGAGCGTCGCTGCCTGTCTACGCTAGTCGCGCGCGCTTGAATGCGCGCTGTCGGCAAACGCCCGTTTTTGTGTCATGGCTGACACACATCCGCACATCACGGCGGTCAGGACAGCGCCTCGACCATGCGTCGTGCGATCCAGCGCTCGGCGAAGCCGTCCAGGCGTGCGCTTTCGAGGAAGCCGCAATGACCGCCCCAGGGCGAGATTTCCAGGCGCGCGCTGGCGGGCAGGTTGAGCATGCGGAAGCCGTCGATCGGAATGACCGGATCGTCCTCGGCCATCAGGATGCTGGCGGGCACCTGCAATGCCAACAGCCGGTCGCCGGCGATGGAATAACCGTCGAAGTAGCGCTCCAGCGTGCCGAAGTCTGTGTGCCGCTCGACCATCCACTGCGTGAGCGGACGCATGCGCAGCGCCAGCACCTGGTCGTCGAACGAGTGCAGCTGCGGGAACAGCGCGCGCTTGCGCGCCAGCGAGCCGCGCCACTTGCGCTCGAAATACCACAGGTAGACCGGCAGGCCCTGCTCCATCGATTCCATCGTCCGCGCCGGATCCAGCACCGGGCAGACCGCGGCCACGTGCGCCAGCGGCACGCCCGCGATCGGCGCGCGCAGCGCCAGCCGCAAGGCGAAGTTGCCGCCCAGCGAATAGCCAGCCACGGCCATCGGCCGGTCCGGGTACAGGCGCGCGACTTCGCGCGCCGCGTGCACGACCTCGTCGATGCGGTTGGAGTGGAACAGGCCCTCGTTGAGGTGGTGCGTGTCGCCGTGGTCGCGGAAGTTGAGGCGGAACACCTCGAAGCCCGCGCGCAGCAGTTCCGTGGCTGTCAGGCGCATGTAGCTGGAATCGACGCTGCCTTCCCAGCCGTGCAGCAGCAGCACCAGCCCGCGCGGCGAGCCCTGCTCCAGCCGCGTGTGCACGCCCTGCAGGCGCACGCCATCGCCGGCATCGACCACGTGCGCTGTGCTGACCGCTCCCAGCGCATGCAGGCTGCGTTCGCCGTGCACCCGCCGCATCGGACTGGAGCCCAGCACCGACTGGACGTGCGCGTTGCGCAGCCAGCGCGGCGGACGGTAGTCGGAAGCGGTCAGCATGGCGGGAACCATAGCCGGTCGGAATCGAGTGCTCGCACTAGCGCCCATACACCTGACAACGTGAAGCTCAGCTCGTCATGGCCTCGACGATGCGCGAGCGTGCCAGTTCAGCGATGCGGCGCCGCCCGTCGGTCTCGCCGGGGGCGATGGGATCGAGGAAATGGATCTCCGCCAGCCGCGGCGGTTCGCCCAGCAGGCGCAGGAAATTGGCCAGGAAGCTCTCGCCGGGCTGGAAGGCCACCACGTGCTGGGCCTCGCCGCTCTCGCCATAGCGCAGCGCCACCGGCTGCACCGGCACGCCGGCTTCCACCGCCGCCAGGAAGATGCGCGCGTGGAACGGGCCGATCTCGCGGCCTCCGCGCGTGCCGCCCTCGGGAAACACGCCGACCGAGCGGCCGTCGCGCAGGCGGGCCAGCATCTCGTGCAGCACGCCGCCCAGCGACTCGGTGCTGCCGCGCGCGTGGAAGATGGTCTCGCCGCGCGCCGCGAGCCAACCGACCACCGGCCAGCTGGCGATCTCGCGCTTGGCGACGAAGCCCATCATCCGCTGGCTGTGCAGAGTTTCGATATCGATCCAGCTGACGTGGTTGGCCACGAACATCGCCGCGCCGGGCAGCGGTTCGCCGATGCGGCGCAGGCGGAAGCCGAACACGCGCATCAGTCCGGCCGACCAGGCGCGGATCGCGCGGTGTTCCAGCGGTTCGTCGCCGACGCGGATGCCGCGCGTGAGCGGCGTGGTCAGCAGCAGCACCAGCGGCAGGTCGATGACCACGTGCCACAGCAGCAGCGGCACGCGGATCAGATAACGGAGCGCGCGCGCGGCGGGCGCCTCAAGAGGCGCCGTCGCGCCGGCGTGGGGGGACGGCGCATTCATTCACCGCACGATACCGAAGGCACGACGTGCCGGCCAGCGCCAACACGCACATCTGCGATGACGCGAATGGAACGCCGCGCGTCGATCCGCGCGGCGTCGGGTTCAGATACGGCGCGTGCGCCGCACGGCGCAGGTCACTTCATCGTCCTGCACGCCACCGTACGTTCGGCCTGGCCCTGCGACACCAGCGCGACACGCGAGACCGACAGCTGCGCAGGCGCATCGGCTTCCAGCGACCACACCGTGTCCAGCTTCGACAGGTCCGCGCCAGCGACGGCGAAGCACTTGAGCGGCACGCCGACGGTGGTCCATTGCCCCGGTGCGAGTGCGGTCAGCGTCTCGCGCAGCGGCACCGCGGCGGTGCAGTTGTCGCCGCACGCCAGGCGCATACGCACTTCGCCCTGCGGCGCCGCGTCCACGCGCAGCGTGAGGGCCAGCTGCACGTCGCCGTTGGACTGGCGCGTGAGGTCCTGCGGCTGCGCGGCGAGGATCGACACCGCGGCCGGACCGGTCCACGTGTAGCGGCGTGCGTCCTCCTGCGCCTTGTGGTCGATGGCGCGGACTTCGAGCCGTCGTTCCGGCGAACGCGCGGGCAGCGCCGTGACGTCGCTCGCGCCCTTCGCATCGCGCAGTTGCAGGCGGAAGCCGGGTGTCACCGCGCCGCGTGCGTAGTACACGCCGGGTCGCGCCTGCGACAGCGACACGCCGGCTTCTTCCGGCAGCGCGGCGAGGTTGCCGGCATCGGCGTAGGTCAGGCCGTAACCGAACGGGAACTGCGGCGAGTAGCCGGCCTGCCCGACGTTGTTGGCGTACTGGTCGGCTCGACGGGGCCACGAGAAGCTGAGCTTGCCTTTGAAGTCGTGGCGCGCCTTGCCCTGCGCATCGCCGATCAGGACATCTGCGATGCCGCCGCCCTCGCTGCCCGGCAGCCAGGCCGCGACGAACGCGTCGGCCGCGTTGATCTCGCGGTTCACCCACAGCGGGCGGCCGCTCAGGAACACCGCCACCACCGGGATGCCCTCGGCCTTGAGGCGGCGGATCAGCGCCAGGTCGGTGTCGTCGCCCGGCTTGTACATCAGCGTCGGCAGATCGCCAAGGAACTCCGCGTACGGATCCTCGCCGAACACCACGATGGCCACGTCCGGGCGCTGCGTGTAGCGGCCCTCGACCGACAGTTCGGCCTGCCCGCCACCCTCGCGCACCGCCTTGTCGAGGCCTTCCCAGATCGACTCGGCATTGGGGAAGTCGGCGCGCGTCGTGCCCACGCCCTGCCAGTTGAGCGTCCAGCCGCCGCTCTGCTTGCCCACGTCGTTGGCACCATCGCCAGCGACCAGTACGCGCGCGCCCGGCTTGAGCGGCAGCAGCCCATCCTGGTTCTTCAGCAGCACCAGCGATTCGCGCACCGCCTGCCGTGCGAGCGCGCGGTGTTCGGGCGCGCCGAGCAGTTCGAACTTGCCGCCGAGTTCGCGCCTGGACGGCGCACCTGCGTCGAACAGGCCCAGCCGGTACTTCACTCGCAATATGCGCCGCACCGCGTCGTCCAGGCGCGCCATCGGCAGCTCGCCACTGCGCGCGGCGGCCAGCGTGCTCTCGTACATCGGCTTCCAGGTGTCGGGCGCCATCAGCATGTCGATGCCGGCGTCGATCGTGGCCGGGCAGCGCTCGTTGGTACAGCCGGCCACCTGGCCGTGCGCGTTCCAGTCGGTGACGACGAAGCCGTCGAAATTCATGCGGCCCTTCAGCACATCCGTGACCAGCGGCTTGTGGCCCGCCAGCTTCACGCCGTTGTAGCTGCTGAAGGATGTCATCACCGCCTGCGCGCCGGCGGCGATCGACGGCGGATAGCCCGCGCCGTGCACGTCGCGCAGCACGTCTTCGGACGTCTGCGTGTCGCCCTGGTCGACGCCGTCGGTGGTGCCGCCGTCGCCGAGGTAATGCTTGACCGACGAGACCACGTGGCGCGCGTCGAGGAAGCCATGCTTGCCCGGCGTCCCCTGCAGGCCCTCGACCATCGCCGCGGCGTACTGCGCCACCAGCTGCGGCTGCTCGGAATAACCTTCGTAGCTGCGGCCCCAGCGGTCGTCCTGCGGCACCGCCACGGTGGGCGCGAACGTCCACTCCATGCCGGTGGCACGCGTCTCCAGCGCGGTGACGCGGCCGATCTCGCGGATCAGGTCCGGATTACGCGCCGCCCCCAGGCCGACGTTGTGCGGAAAGATGGTCGCGCCGACGATGTTGCTCTGGCCGTGCACGGCGTCGATGCCGAACAGCACCGGGATTGCCTTGCCGCCACCGCTGGTGTCCATCGATGCGGCGTACATCGCGTCGGCCAGGGCCAGCCATTCGGCCGGGGTCGCGTTGTACTTGCCGCCCGGGTCGGAGTTGCCGCCGGCGAGGATCGAGCCAAGCCGGTACTGGCGCACGTCCTCCGGCGTCAGGCTGGCGATGTCGCCCTGGACGATCTGCCCGACCTTCTCCTCCAGCGTCATCTTCGCCAGCAGGCGGTCGATCCTGCGCTCGGTCGCGCGGTCCAGCGGAATGGCGCGGGGTACCTGCGGCCATCGCTCGGGATGGATGTCGCCGGAGCCGGGAATCGTCGGCGCGGGATCGCTGCCCACCGCCGCCATCGTCCATGTCGCCATCGCGAGCGCGCATGCCAGCGCGCTGCGTCGTGCCGTCTTCGTCCTTCCCGTCGTACGCAAGCGTCCGCCCTCCCGAAGTCCGTCCGTGTTGGCGCGCGGCCGGCCTGGCCGGTGCGCGGGACGCCCGGCAGGGCGGCCGAGGCACAAGCTACGCCAGCAGCCGCGCAGATGCGAGCGCTAACAATCGTGCTGGGCCGGCTGCCGAATCGCAGGCCGCCGGGCGCGGCAGGTCAGCGCTTCACCACCGCAAGGGTCAGGCGCGAGACGCAGACCAGGCGGCCGCGTTCGTCCTCGATGCGGATGTCCCAGACCTGGGTGCTGCGACCGACGTGGATCGGGCGCGCGGTCCCGGTGACGGTGCCTTCGCGGGCCGCGCGCAGGTGGTTGGCGTTGATCTCGATGCCCACGCAGACCTCGTCGTCACCCACGCACAGGTTGCCGGCGCTGCTGCCCAGCGTCTCGGCCAGCAGCACCGAGGCGCCGCCGTGCAGCAGGCCGTAAGGCTGCCTGGTGCGTTCGTCCACGGGCATGGTGCCGCGCACGTAATCCGGGCCGATCTGGGTGAAGACGATGCCCAGCGGCTCCATGGCGGTGCCGCACGACAGTGCGTTGAGTGCGTCCACGCTGGGCGTGCCGCGGAAGGGCGAGCGCGGGGCGTCGGGGGAGTCGTTCATCGCCGCACGATAGCCCACGGGGGTGGGAGCGGCGAACAGCGGCAGGGAAAAAAAGAAGGCCCGCGGGCCGGTATCACGCTTACGGAGAGAGTCGGCGTACCGGCGGCGGGCCAGGGGGAAACCGGGAGACCTGGCGCATGGCGTCATGGGCCATGCGCCGTTTGTGTGCTGCGCTCATGCGCGGCGGATCAGGCGCAACGGAAGCGTGGCTGCATCCAGTCCTTGGCGTAGTGGCGGCTGGAGGCGTAGCCGCTGCTGTTGCCGTAGCCGATGCCGAAGTCGCGTTCGCGGTGCACGTGACGCGGTGCCAGCGGGACGACGTTCGCGCGCGGGGCAGCGTGGGTCGGGGCGGTCGTGGCGGTCGGGTTGGAGAGGATGGCGTTCATGGCGAGGTCCTGCGTGGTGTCCTGCGGTGGGTCAGGCGAAGCGGAAGCGCGGGGGCGCCCACTCGGTGGTGTAGCGGCGGTTGCTGGCGTAGCCGGAGCTGTTGCCGTAACCGACGCCGAAGTCGCGCTCGCGGGGCTGCGGGCGGGCCGGGCCGGCCAGGAGGGCGCGGGCGGCGTTGGACTTGGGATTCAGGGCGGAGGCGTTCAGAGCGTTCATGGCGGTGTCCTTGTCGTGGGGGAGTGACTTGGTGTGTTGGTAGAGTACAACACCAGATCGATTCCGCTATGGGCCAGAAGTCACCCCACCGAAGACCTATCTGGATTGGGGTCGGCCGCAGCCGGAACTTGCTGATATGGATAAGGATTTCGGCCGGATCGTTGCCATGACTGATGGCAGGGGCCCGGGCGCAGGACCCGCCACGGGCGCTCGCGGCCGCCGGCTGGGTCGTCGGCAACGGTGACGAGGGTCATGTTCATCGACCTGAACCCGCCAGCGCGGACGGGGGCCGAACCGGCCACTGCGCGAAAGTGCGCGAAATTCCTGCCGTGATGGGCCCGGGAACGGCCTAGAGGATTGGCGCCAGGCCCGCACCGAAGGCGGTGAAGATGCGCGTCGTGATGCCCTTCAGGCCCACCGAGACTTCGGGGAAGTCGCCGACCGGCCGGTAGCAGGCACGGAAGCCGGGCTCGCTGGGCAGCATGGGCGCGGGGCATTCGGGCCCGGGCACGTATTCGTAGCTGGTCGCGTAGCGCATTGGCCAGAAATCGAGGATCGGCAGTGCCTCGAACGCCTTGCCCAGCGAGTAGTTGAGGCCCGAGAACACGGGCGGCTTGTCGCGCCGCGCGATCACCCACGAATTGGCCGGCGCCATGTCGCGACGGATGCTCTGCGCCAGCGCCTGCGCGAACGCGGGATCCTCGATCACCACCGCGCTCTCGGTGTTGTAGTGGTCGCCGCGCGGATCGAAGTTGTGCGTGCCGACCACGCCGATGCGTTCGTCGATGACCATCGACTTGGCGTGCAGGCCGATGCGCACGCCGGCGCGTTCCAGCGGCACCGGCCGGTTGGCACCGCGCGTGCTGTAGCGAAGCGCCGAGTACTCACGCGACAGCGCGCGCCGGTATTGCTCACGCTCCACGCTGCTGCGCCGGTCGTAACGGTCGCGCAGTTCGCGGCGGACTTCTTCGCGGCGCGCGGCGACTTCCTCGGGCGACGGCTGCGCCTGCGTGCTGTCCGATGCGGTGTTCGATGGCTTCCGGGTGCCGCTACCCGCGCCGCCGCCACTCTCGCCGGTCAATGCGCGCGTGGGCGAGATCGAACCCGGATCCGAATCGGAGTCCTCGTCCGTGTCCGGTTCCAGCGGGATCGCGCCGGTGGTGGCCACGTCGATCGGCGCATCCAGCGGGAACGGCTTGTACTCGAAGATGTTGAAGCCGAACTCGCGCAGGTAGCGGCGCTTGTACTTGTACGACAGCGCGTAGGCGATGAACGCGTCCGTCGCCGCCAGGCTGTTGGTCGAGACGATGATGGTCGGCCGCTGCTCGCGCGGCCGCTGGTGCAGCTGACGGAACATCTCCTGCGCCGCATCCGACAGCACCAGGTACGGTGTCTGCAGGATCACCTCGTCCTGCGCGGACTCGATCAGCTCGCGCAGCGAGCCCGATGCGACGGCCTGCGTGTCGGCATCGTCGGAGTGGTGTTTCTCCGGCGTGTCCGAGATGTAGCGCACCTCGCCTACCGGCAGCGCGTGTGCGGCCAGCCGTTGCGCCACCAGTTCGCTGTCCGCCGCGTCGCGCTGCATGGCCCGGGCGCGCTCCGGGCGCTCGTACACCGCGGCGGGCAGCGTGGGCACGCCGTCGGCCAGCAGGCGCCCGCCGACGTCGTTGAGCCGTTCGACCGGCACGCTGCGGCGGTCGTCCCAGAACAGCGCGAAGTCGCTCGCCATGACGCGCGCGACGGGACCGGCGACCAGCAGGTCGCGATCGCGGAAGTTGTACTCGTCGTCCCAGTCGTAATAGTCGTCCTGGTAGTTGCGGCCGCCGGTGATGCCGACGGCGCCGTCGACCAGCAGCAGCTTGGTGTGCATGCGCTGGTTGAGCTTGCGCCAGCAGCACGCCGCTGCGAGTGCGTACTGCGGATAGGTGGTCTGCGCGCGACCCAGCACCGGGCTGTACAGCTTCAGCTCGAACCTGGCGTGCGCGCCGGCCAGGGCCGCCAGCGTGTCGACGTGCTTGAGCGCGGAGAGCTGGTCGATGAGCACGCGCACGCGCACGCCGCGACGCGCGGCGGCCAGCAGCTCGTCGAGCACCAGCCGGCCGGCATCGTCCTCGTCGAAGATGTAGGTCTGCAGGTCGATGGCGGTGGTGGCGCTGCGGATCAGGTTGATGCGCGCGAGCAATGCATCGGGGCCGCGATCCAGGATCAGCGCGTAATGGCGTGGCGCCTCGGGCGTGGACTCGGCGAACGCGCGGCCCGCCAGCGCGCGCAGCGGCGACGGCTGCGCGCAGGCGTCGGCGCGGTCGCAGGTGAGCCGGGTGTCGCGCGCCTGCACGACAATCGAGGTGGCGCGGTCGCGCTGCGCATTGGAGAGCGAGGCGCAGGCGCCCAGCAGCAAAGCGAGCGCGGCGACGCACAGGCGGCCGGCGTGGTTCACGGCGCCTCCGGCTGCAGGCGCACGCGCAGGCTGAAGCGCACGCGGTCGAGCAGGGCGAAGCGCCAGCCGCTCAGGTTGTAGTCCTCGCGGCTTACGCTGCCGCTGGCGACGACGTCGCAGTCGTAGCCGGGGCGCTCGCAGGTGGCGGGCGCGATATGGAACGTCTCCACGCGGCTGACGCCGTGGATGGTCAGCCGGCCGCGCATGCGCCCGCCGGTGCGCACCAGGTCGTACGGATGCGGATCGGAGGCGAATTCGATGAATGGATAGCGGCCGGCGTCGAAGAAGTCCGGGCCGCGCGCGATCTCGGTGTAGCGTCGCGAATCCTCCACCACCACGCTGTCGGTGTGCAGCACGATGCGCACGCGATGGCGGCCGTCGGCCAGGCGCACGACCTCGCCTTCGTATCGCGGAAACACGCCGGCCACGCGCTGGCCCCAGCGCGTGCGCAGCTCGAAGCCGAACGCGCTGTGCTGCGCGTCGAACGGATGCGAGGTCGCCACCGGCACTTCGGGCGGAACCACGGGAGCAGTCTGCTGCGCCGTCGCCGGCCAGACGGACAGCGTGCAGCTCAGCAACAGCGGGGCGAAGCGACGTACGGCTGGAGTCACGGCCACCAGAAGGCGCTGAGCTGGGCGACGCCGGGTTCCAGGGCGGCGTCGACGGGCACGCTCAGTACCGCGATCCCTCCCGGCGGCATGCCGCGGTAGTCCCCCGACTGGCCGCTGTGCAGCAGCGCGGCCAGGCGTTCCAGACCGGGGTTGTGGCCGACCACCATCAGGCGCTGCGCCTCGGCATGGACGTCGGCCAGGGCGATCAGCGTGCCGGGGGTGGCCTCGTAGATGGACGGCTCGATGCGCTGGTCGACGTAGCCGATGGCGGCCAGCACGGCCTCCAGCGTCTCGCGCGTGCGGCGCGACGGGGAGCACAGCACGCAGTCGGGCACCAGCCGGTGCTCGGCCAGCCACCGTCCTGCTGCCTCCGCCTCCGCCAGGCCCTGCGCGGACAGGGGGCGGTCCAGGTCGGCCAGGCCATGGTTGGCCGGTTCCGCATGGGCGTGGCGCAGCAGGATCAGTTCGCGCATTCGCGTCGTACCTCGAAGTTCTGGCCGGCAATTATCCCCGACTCGGAGCGCGCACAGGCTTGCAGTCCCTGCCCGACGGCGCGGCCGAGCATCGGACCTGCGCCGTCACGGCGCCGCGATGGCGCCCGGATCATCCCTGCCTTGCCGACGCGGACGCCGCCTCAGGCCTTCTTCAACCACTTCAGCAGCGGGTGCCAGTCCTGCTGGTGGCCGCGGATCTGCTCGGAGTGGTAGTCGAACAGGCTCTTCCCCAGTCCGGTCATCACCACGTAAGCCTGGCTGTCGCGCAGCTGCGCCACCACCGGGTACGGCCAGGCCGAGAGCAGTTCCAGCGCCTGCTGGGACGCGTTGGTCCACGGCTTGAGCTTGTTGCCCACCAGCCCGACGCGCAGCTGGCCCTTGCGCACGCGCGGGTGCCTGGCCAGGGAGTCGAGGAAGGGCACCGTCGCCTCGATGTCCAGCGCGGAAGGCTGCACCGGCACCACCACGGCATCGGCGTCCTCGAGGAACGCGTCCAGGTGGTCGGCCATGGCGCCGGCCGGTGCATCGATCACCAGACGCTGAGTGTCGTCGGGCAGCTGCTTGCGCCACGCCTTGCGGCGCGTGCCGTCCAGCGGCAGCACCGCACTGTCGAGCGAGGCACGCCGCTGGGCCCAGCGGGTGGACGATTCCTGCGGATCGGCGTCGACCAGCGCGGTGCGCAGGCCTTCGAGCGCCGACTGTGCGGCAAGGTGCGTGGCGATGGTGGTCTTGCCCACCCCGCCCTTGGAACTGGCCACCAGCACGGTCTTCATGCGGACTCCCTCTGGATGGAAGCCGCAGCGTACACCGGGCCCGGTCGATGCGGATGGCAGGTTGGTCACGGTGGGTGTCCGACTGCGGTCAACCGGTCCGGGCCGCCGTCCACGGCCGCGTGCTCATCCCAGGCGCGCCCAGAGCGGCAAGGTCAGCAGCGACAGCAGCAGGCCATAGCCGACCATCGCCGCCGCCAGCCGTGGCGCCAGCCCGTGCGCGATGGCCAGCGCGCCGGCGGTGACCATGGGCGGCATCGCGGCTTCGAGGACGGTGGTGCGGGCCATCTCGCCGTGCAGGCCCAGCAACGGCACCAGCAGCAGGGCCAGCGCGGGCATCACGGCCAGCTTCAGCGCCAGTCCCGTCAGCAGCGGCTTGAGTTCGTCCCGCGGCAGGGCCAGGCGCACCGACAGGCCGATGGTCAGCATGGCGAGCGGTAGCAGCGCGTCGGCCAGTCGCTGCAGTCCGTTGTCGAGCCAGGCGGGCGGTTGCGCCGGCATCACCGTGAAGCCGGCGACCAGCGCCCACAGCGGCGGAAACTTGGCCACGCGCAGCACCATGTCGCGTATCGAGGGCGAGTGCTCACCGCCATAGCGGGCCAGCACCCACAGGCCGAACGTGGACAGGATCAGGAAGGTGCCGAACTGGTCGTACACCACCGCGTACGGCAACGCGTGCTCGCCGACCAGCGCGCGCGTGAGCGGATACCCGAGGAAGCTGGTGTTGCCCAGCGCGACGGTGAGCAGCAGCACCGCGTGCTCGTCGCGACGGAAGCGCAGCCAGCGCGACAGCAGGCCGACGACCAAGACCGTCGCGCCCAGCAGCAGCCACGGCACGGCGACCACGCCCAGCAGTGCCGGCTCCAAGTGCAGCCGCGGCACGTAGCGCAGCACCGCCGCGGGCAGGCATACGTACAGGACGACCAGGTTGAGGGTCTGCGCGGCGTCGCCGGGCAGCACGCGCAGGCGCTGGAACAGGTAGCCCAGCGCCAGCATCGCCAGCACGAGCGCGAAGGCGTCGAAGGCCATGGGAATTCCGTTGCGGTATCACCGACATCGTCGCGGCTCGCGCGGCGTCGCTCAAGCCTCGTCCGTGCCCGCTATGATCCCGGCTCCGCCACGGACGCGCCGCCTCGATGACCGAACTGCAGGACCTGACCGCGCTGATCCGCGCCAACACCCCGCTCATCGTCATCGAGACGCGCGACGAGGGGCGTGTGGTCGAGCTGTTCCGCCAGGCGCTGATGCACGTATGGCGCGCGCTGCACCGCTGGTCCATCACCGAGGGGCTGCGCCGCATCGACCTGGACAAGGAGGATCCGGCCGAGATCGCGCCGGACGCGTCCAACACGCTGCAGGCCATCCGCAACGCCGACCAGCGCGGCATCTACGTGCTGCTCGATTTCCACCCGTACCTGGGCTATGCCGGTACGCAACGGCAGTTGCGCGACATCGTGCAGCGCCGCGACTGCCAGCCGCACGTGCTGGTGCTGGTGGGCCACAAGGTCGAGCTGCCGCCTGAACTCGACTCGCTGGCCGTGCGTTACGCGCCGCGCCTGCCGGATGCCAACGCACTGCTCAAGCTGGTGCGCGAGGAAGCCGAGAACTACGCACGTGAGCACGGTGGCCGCCGCGTCGAGGTGGACGGCGAAGCGGTGCAGCAGATCGTGCGCAACCTGCGCGGGCTCGATCCCATCGACGCGCGCCGCATCGCGCGCCAGCTGATCTTCGCCGACGGTGCGCTGGGCCCGGACGACCTGCCGCAGTTGGCCAGGCTGAAGTTCGAACTGCTCAACCGCAGCGGCCACCTTCATTACGAATACGACAGCGCGCGCATGGACGACGTGGCCGGCGCGTCGCGCTTCAAGCGCTGGATTGAGCAGCGCCGTGGCGTGTTCGTCAGCGGCGACGCGCCACCGGGGCTGGATCCGCCGAAGGGCGTGCTGCTGCTGGGCGTGCAGGGCTGCGGCAAGTCGATGCTGGCCAAGGCCGTCGCGGCCGGGTTCGGCGTGCCGCTGGTGCGGCTGGACTTCGGCACGCTGTACGACAAGTTTCATGGCGAGACCGAGAAAAACCTGCGCGCCGCGCTGTCGTCGGCCGAGCAGCTGGAACCGTGCGTGCTGTGGATCGACGAGATCGAGAAGGGCCTGGCGGGCGACGGCGGCGACAGCGATGGCGGCGTGTCGCGGCGCGTGCTGGGCTACCTGCTGACGTGGATGGCCGAACGCCGCTCGCGCGTGTTCCTGGTCGCCACCGCCAACCAGATCGAAGCGCTGCCGCCGGAGCTGCTGCGCAAGGGCCGGTTCGACGAGATCTTCTTCGTCGACCTGCCCGGCCCCGCCGCACGCGAGCAGCTGTTCGCGCTGCATCTGCGCAAGCGCGGGCTGGATCCGGCGTCGTTCGACGTCGCCGGTCTGGTCGCGGCGAGCGAGGGATTCTCGGGCGCGGAGATCGAACAGGCCATCGTTGCCGCGTTGTATGCCGCGCATGCGGCGAAGGCACCGCTGGGCGACTTCACCCTGCGCGCCGAGCTGAAGCAGACGCGTCCGCTGTCGGTGCTGATGGCCGAGCAGGTGCAGGGCCTGCGCGAGTGGGCGCGGGGCCGCACGGTGCCGGCCGACTGAAGTCCGCATGACCTCCGGGCCGCGCGATCGGGCGTGGCCGGCGAGAGGATGGCGGCGATGCCCACGGACACGCCGCCATGCACCGCTTCCATCGCCTGACGGTCATCGCACTGGCTGCCGCACTGGCCTGCCCGTCGCCGTCGTTCGCGGCCGGGCCCGGCGTTCCTGCCGCTGCGAACGCGCAGGCACTTCCCACCGCGCAGGACGGCTACTTCCAGCGCATCGAGCGCGTCGCCGACGGCGTGTGGCTGATCGCGCAGCCGCAGCCGTTCCACATCCAGCCGATCGGCAACGTGGTGGTGGTCGAACAGGAGGACGGCCTGGTGCTCGTCGACGCCGGCGGCTCGCCCGGCGCGGGTCGGCGCATCGTCGAGCTGGTGCGCTCAGTCAGCGACAAGCCGGTGAAGGCGGTGGCGATCACGCACTGGCATGGCGACCACGCGCTCGGCCTGTCGGCCATCGCACAGGCGTGGCCGCAGGTGGAGGTGATCGCCACCGACACCACCGCCTCGCATCTGCGCGGACGCTCGATGAAGGCGTACCCGAAGGGCGTGCCGGATGCTACGCAGCAGGCCGCGTTCGACCAGCGGCTGGAAGGGCTCGACACCTTCCTGCGCGACACGCTCGCCAGGCCGGACCTGTCCGTCGCGGATCGTCGCGGGTTCGAGGCCTCGCAGCGCCTGCTCAACCAGTACCGCCTCGACACGCGTGATCTGTACCTGGTGCTGCCGACGCGCACGTTCGGCGAACGCCTGCTGCTGGACGATCCGCGGCGCCCGGTCGAACTGCGTCATCCCGGCCGCGCGAACACCGACGGCGACCTGGTCGCGTGGCTGCCGAAGCAGCGCGTGATCGCGACGGGCGATCTGCTGGTCGCGCCGATTCCGTTCGGCTTCAACGCGTATCCCGCGGACTGGCTGCGCTCGCTGCAGTCGGTGAAGGCGTTGCAGCCCGCGGTCTGGATTCCCGGGCACGGTCCGGCGATGCGCGACGATGGGTACGCCGATCGCGTGATCGCGCTGATCTCACACACGCGCGACGCGGTCGCGCCGCTGGCCGCGCGCAAGGTGGGCGTGGACCAGGCGAAGAAGGACATCGACCTGTCCGCCGACCGCAAACGCTTCGTCGGCGAGGACGCCTGGCTGACGCGCTGGTTCGACCGCTACTGGACGCAGCCCTTCACCGATGCGGCCTATCGCGAAGCGACGGGCCAGCCGATCGAGCAGGGCGAGGGCTGATGCGTGACGCGGTTGCTTCGGCTCAGCCGAGCAGCCAGCCGGTGATCGACAGGCGATCCTGGCGCGCCCACGGCGCGACCAGCGACACCGCGTGGCCCGCGGGCACGGCGAACAGCGACAGCGTGTTCCAGCGCGGCAGGAAGGTGTCGGTGACGCGGCCGTCGGCCGCGATGAACTGCAGCAGCCCGCCCCAGTCGGCGTGCCATTCGCGGGTGAGGTTGAGCACGTAGGCGTACAGCCGGCCTTCGCTGCTTTCCTCGTCCGTGTGGTAGCGAAGGAACTGGCCCGGCCGGTAGCGCGTCGCCTGTGCGTTGACGCGCCGGATGCGCGCATCGCCCGTCAACGCGCGCACGAAGGCGATGTACTCGGGCGAGTTGAGGAACTCCAGCACGCTGTGCAGCAGCAGG
Source organism: Lysobacter sp. (assembly GCF_035655815.1). Classification (NCBI taxonomy): domain Bacteria; kingdom Pseudomonadati; phylum Pseudomonadota; class Gammaproteobacteria; order Lysobacterales; family Lysobacteraceae; genus Lysobacter; species Lysobacter sp. The sequence goes on along the minus strand of NZ_DASRTS010000013.1, from coordinate 77,102 downwards.
CCCGGATCGCGCTGCTGCTGGTACGCGGTGACCATCATGTAGCTGTCGTAGGCGAAGCGGAACTGCGCATCGGCGCCGGCCGAGGTCTCGGCCAGGAGGCGCGCGTACGTCGCCTCGTCCATGGCCGCGTATTCGGCGTGGTCGATCGTGCGCGCGCCCGCGCCGTCGCGCAGGGCGAGCGTCCACGGCACCTCGTTGCGCAGGCAGTGATGCAACCGGTCGGCGGCGGGCGGCTGCAGGTACTGCTCGACCTGCACCCGGCCTTCGCGCTGCAGGTGCGCGCGCCAGGTGTCGATGTCCAGCGCGTTGTTGATCATGTGCGCCTGTCCCGATCGCCTGCCACGCGCCGGTCAGTAGCCCGCGGCCTGGCCATCCTTGCGCGATTCGCTGGCGCCGATGTAGCCGCCGTTCGGATTGACCATGATGGCCTGGTAGCCGCCGTAGGGACCATCGGCGAAGCGCACCGAGTGGCCCTTGCGCATCAGCGCGCGCACGGTCTCGTACGGGAAGCCGCTTTCCAGGTCGAGTTCGCCGCCGTCGGCCATCGCAGTGGCCTGGCCGGCGGGATCGGTGCTGCCGTCGTGCTGGATGCGCGGCGCGTCGCCGGCTTCCTGCAGGTTCATGCCGAAATCGACCAGGTTCAGGATGATCTGCGCGTGGCCCTGCGGCTGCATCGCGCCGCCCATCACGCCGAAGCTCAGCCACGGCTTTCCGTCCTTCGTGGCGAAGGCGGGAATGATCGTGTGGAACGGGCGCTTGCCCGGCGCGAAGGAATTGGGGTGACCTTCCTTCAGCACGAACTGCTCGCCGCGATCCTGGAAGATGAAGCCCAGGCCCGGAGGCGCCATGCCGCTGCCCATGCCGCGGTAGTTGGACTGGATCAGCGAAACCATCATTCCGTCCGCATCGGCGACGGTCAGGTAGATGGTGTCGCCTTCGTTGAGCTGCGGAATGACGCCGGGCTCGACCGCATTGGCGGCCTTGTCCATCGAGATCAGTTTGCCGCGTTCGCGCGCATAGGGCTTGGAGATCAGTTTGGCAGTCGGGGTTTTGTAGAAATCCGGATCGGCGTACGAAGCCGCGCGATCGGCGAAGGCCAGCTTCTTGGCCTCGGTGAACAGATGCACGTGTTCCGGGCTGCCGAAGCCGTAGGATTTGAGGTCGTAGGGTTCGAGCAGGTTGAGGATCTGCAGCGCGGCGATGCCCTGCCCGTTCGGCGGCAACTCCCACACGTCGATGCCGCGATAGTTGGTGCTCACCGGCTCCACCCACTCGCCGGTGTGCGCGGCCATGTCCTCGTAGCTGAGGAAGCCGCCGTTGGCCTTGAAGTACGCGTCGATGGTGCGCGCGATGTCGCCCTTGTAGAACGCGTCGCGGCCCCCGTCGGCGATCTTCTGCAGGGTGCTGGCGAGGTTCGGGTTTTTCCACATCTCGCCGGTGCGCGGGGCGCGGCGCTTGCCGTCGGCACCGTCTACGGTGAACTGCTCGGCGAAGCCCGGCCACTTCGACAGCGTCGGCACGCTGCGGCCCCAGTAATAGGCGATGACCTCGTGCACCGGATGCCCTTCGCGCGCGTAGCGGATGGCCGGCGCCAGGTCGTCGGCGATGGGCTTGCGGCCGAAACGGCCGTGCAGCGCGAACCACGCATCGACCGTGCCCGGCACTGTCACCGGCAGCGGGCCGTGCGCCGGCACGTCCTTCAAGCCGCGGCGCTGGAACTCGGCCAGCGTGAGCGATTTCGGCGAGCGGCCCGAGCCGTTGTAGCCGTAGAGCTTCTTCGTCTTCGGATCCCACACGATGGCGAACAGGTCGCCGCCGATGCCGTTGCCCGTGGGTTCCATCAGGCCGAGGGCCGCGTTGGCGGCGATGGCCGCATCGACCGCGCTGCCGCCGGACTTCATCACGTCCAGCGCGATCTGCGTCGCCAGCGGATGCGAGGTGGCGGCGATGGCGTGCGGAGCGTAGACCTCGCTACGCGTGGCGAACGGCTTGCCGGTGATGCGGTCGGCGCACATGGCGGTGAGGGGCAGGCTGAGCAGGACGGCGGTGAACAGCAGACGCATGGTGGATGGCGGGCGCGTGAAAGAACCGCATCCTAGCGCGGCGGCCGGGCGCGGGTACGTGCGGACATGGGCATCGAATGGATGACCCTGCTTGCCGACTGGCGGGCAAGGCATCAGACGGCTCGGACGGCTGGCGCCGCGCGCAAATGAACAGTCCGGGGGTCACGCCTGCAGGCGGCCCGGATCAATGTGATTGAAGCAGGAGCGGCGGGCATCGCCCACCGCCTGCGATCGGGTCTAGCGCCGGCCGATTACGGCCAGGTCGGCGGGTTCTGCGCCCAGGCGGCCTGGACTTCGGCCAGGGTGGCGCGCTCGCTGTCGGTCCAGCCCGGCAGCAGGCGGGCGAAGTTGGCGCTGGTGTTCCACAGCTGCGGTTCGGTGCGAACGGCCGCCGCGTACCACTGCACGGCTTCGTCCTTGCGGTCCAGCGACCACAGCGCCAGCGCCATGGTCGGCGGCATCCAGGAGGCCGTGACGGCGCGCGATTCCATCAGCGTGCGCCACTGGGTGTACGCACCTTCGCTATCGCCTGCGCGGTACAGGTCCCAGCCGTAGTTCCACACCACCGAACGCCACAGCGCATCGCTGCGGTCGATGGCGGCCAGTGCGCGGCCGTAGAGTTGGCGGCCCAGTTCCGGACGCCCGGCTTCCATCGCCATGTGCGCCAGCTGCGCGGCTTCGCCCTTGGCGCGCGGATTGCGCTCCACGACCTTGGCGAGCTTGGCCATGGCCGCTTCGCCGGTTTCGCGCACGGCCTGCACCGGGCGCTGCGTGTTGGCGTCTTCGTCGAAATAGAACTCGGCCGGCTTCGGCATGGACTGCGCCGAAACGACACCGGTGACGGCGAGCAACGCCGTCGCAAGAAGGCTGCGCGTGAACATGTGTCTGGATCCCCCTGGTGCAACGCACCAATCCTAACCCGCAAATGCCCGCTGTCGCGGGGCGGGGTCGCATTCCGGACTATCGGCAGGCCCGGGCCAAACCGAAGGGCAGCACCGGCAAGATCCGCCCCGCTCCGGACCGCCTCCCCGCGGTCCGGAACGGCGCGGCGCCCCTCACGGGGCCCTGGGCAGCAGGGCCACTTCGTCGATGACCCACATCGGGTTGTAACCGCCCGAGGCGAAAACGAAGCACAGGTCGTGGTTGCCCGCCTGCGTCGGCAGCGGCGCGCTCAGCGTGGTCAGTCCGTCGGACTTGCGGGCCGGGGCCAGCGGCAGGGTCACCAGCGGCTCGCCTTCGCAGCTGCCCAGGCGCACTTCCAGCGCGCCGCCCTCGACCTTGGCCGGGCGGGTCACGACCAGCTTCGCGTCCTTGTGCAGCTGGAAGTTGTGCGGCAGCTGGCCCACCCGGACCTGCAGCGTGGCGATGCCGTCCAGTTGCGCGTCGTCGTAGATCCAGCACGGGTCGAACACGTCGGCCTTGAGCAGCTGGCGCTCGCCACCCGGTTGCGCCGGTGCGTCGTCCTCCATCCGCAGCAGCAGGTCGCCCTTGCACGCACGCAGCGCGTTGCTGTCGCGCGCACGCACGCTGTGCGTGTCGAGCGCGAAGGTGCGCGTGGCCGCCATCGCGCGGCCGTCGGCGAAGGCGGTGGCCTTCACGGTCGTCGGCAGCGGCAGGTCCAGCGGATGCGTGTACGCCGGCGATTGCGCCGTCGGTTCGCTGCCGTCGACGGTGTAGTGGATCGCGCCGAAGCCAGTCTGGTTCGACAACGCCAGCGAGGCCTTGCCGTCGGCCTTCGGCTGCGGTGTGAAGCGCACCGCGAAAGCGCTGTCCGCAGCATCGAAACCGGTCAGCCGGTAACGCGGCATCTGGAAGGCCAGGCGCTGCAGGAAGTCGTTCCAGTCCAGGCGGTCTTCCGGCGTCCAGGTCACTTCGGCCAGCGCCGCGCCGCGCGGGAACAGCGCGCGCTCCACGCGCTGCTGCGTGCGGTGGTGTTCGGTCCACAGGTTGCCCTGCGCGCCGAGCACGTGCTTCGCCTGCTCCGCATTGAGCTGCACCGGCACGACCTTGAACTCGTACACGCTCTTGAGCGAGATCACGTCCGCGCGGCCCGGCGTTTCGTCGGGCGCATCGCTCTGCACATGGTTGAGGTACAGCGCCGGCGACGGCGACAGCACCACGTCATGCCCGGCGCGCGCGGCTTCGATCGCGCCATCGGTGCCGCGCCAGGACATCACGGTCGCGTCGGCCGGCGGGCCGCCTTCCAGGATCTCGTCCCAGCCCAGCAGGCGCTTGCCGTGCTTCTCGAGGTAGTCGCCCAGCCGGCCCATGAACCAGCTCTGCAGCTGCATCTCGTCCTTCAGGCCCAGCTCGTTCTTCTTCGCCTGCACGGCCGGCGACTGTCCCCACTGGTCCTTCACCGCCTCGTCGCCGCCGAGGTGGAAGTAACGCCCCGGGAACAGCGGCATCACTTCATCCAGCACGTCCTCAAGAAACTTGAACGTGCCGTCGTCGACATTGAACAGCCAGCTGTGGATGCCCCAGTCGGGCGAAACCGGCGGCGCCTTGCCGGTGACGCCGAGCTGCGGGTAGGCGGCGATCGCGGCCTGCGCGTGGCCGGGCAGGTCGATCTCCGGCACCACGGTGATGTTGCGCTGCGCGGCGTACTTCACCACGTCGCGGATTTCGTCCTTCGTATAGAAGCCGCAGTACGGCTTCGGCTTGCCCTTCGCATCGCGCCCGGCCGCACCGGCCGGAATGCGGCAACCGCCAACCTGCGTGAGCCTGGGGTATTTGTCGATCTGGATGCGCCAGCCCTGATCGTCGGTGAGATGCCAGTGGAAGGTGTTGAGCTTGTGCAGCGCCATCTGATCCAGCACTTCCTTCACCTCGTCGGGCGTGCGGAAGTGGCGGGCGACGTCGAGCATCAGGCCACGCCAGGCGAAGCGCGGCGCGTCCTCGATGCGTTGCGCGGCGATGCCTGCTTCGCCCTGCGCGACATCGGCGGTGGCCAGCTGCCACAGCGTGATCGCGCCGTAGAACAGGCCGGCCGGTGCGCGGGCGCTGATCTTTGCGCCCTGCGGCGTGATGTCCAGCACGTAGGCCTCGTCGCCTGCGGGCTTGATGTTCGGATCGATCGCGAAAACTACGGCCGCACCATCGGCGGCCTCGCCGACCTGCGGCGTGAAACCGCGCGCCTTCTGCACGCGCGCGGCGAAATCGTTGGCGATGCGCAGCGCCTCGGCATGACCGGCTGGCACCGCGATGCGCGATTGCGGACCGAGCACGAAGCGCCCTTCGCGCGCCTCCACCTTCGCCGGCCGCGGGATCACCGGCGTGGTCGCCGCCTCGCTGGCGGCAGGTGCGGTCGCCTTCTCCGGCACGTCCGGCGCATTCGCCGCGGCGGCCGGAGCGGAGTCCCGCTGGCAGCCGGCCATCGTCACTGCAAGGACGCACGCCATGGCGCCCAGTACGAGTTGCCGTTTCGTCGTTCCCATCGTTCCCTCATCGTTTCGCCGCGCCATCGCGGCGCCGTAAGCAAGCGGGCCCGGCATGACCGGGCCCGCTGTGTCGCACTACGCCTTTACCGCACGGCGCATCAGTACTTGAAGCGGAAGTTCAGATAGTACTGGCGGCCGTTGTTGTAGAACGCCTGCGGATGACCGTCGGCCACGTAGTAGCTGAGCGTCGGGTCGTTGAGGTTGAGTGCGTCCAGGGTGATCGACATCCAGTCCGTCGCCTTCCAACCGAACGAGGCCGACAGCGTGCCGAAGTCGTCCTGGAAGTACTCGTTGGCGCGCAGCATGCCGTGGTAGAAGGACGAACGGTACGTGTACGCCACGCGGGCGTTGAAACGGTCGTTCTCGAAGAAGGCCGAGAGGTTCCACGTGTCCTTCGACGTGCCGACCAGGGCGTCGGTGGCGTCGCTGCCCGGCTCCACGTCCGCTTCGCCGTCGGCGTAGGTGTAGTTGGCCGAGATGCCGAAGTAGTCGCCGATCGGCTGTTCGTACGTCAGCTCTACGCCGCGCACCTTGCCGTCGCTGTTGATCGGCATGGTGATCTCGTAGTTCTCCACCTGGCCGTTCTGGTCGTTCACCAGGGCGCGGGTTTCCGTGCCGTAGCGGACGTAGTTGTCCAGGTCCATCGAGAACAGGCTGGCCGCCAGCAGGCCGCGCTCGGTGAAGTACCACTCCAGCGAGGCGTCGAAGTTCGTCGAGATGATCGGATCGAGGTCCGCATTGCCCGACGTGCCGGTGTGGGTCAGGTTGGACAGCGACACGGCGCCGGCGAGTGCCGAGTAGTCGGGAAGCGTCATCGTCTGCGACGCGGCCAGGCGCAGGATCAGATCGTCGGCGAAGTCGTAGCGGAAGTTGACGCTCGGCAGCACGCGATCGTGCTTGTTGTTCTGGCGCACGGTCAGGAAGTTGCCGAACAGGCTGCTCACGTCCGGCGTGATCGTCGCATCGTTGCCCAGGCCGCGGTAGAACTGGATGTCCTGGCTGATGTTGACGTAACGCAGGCCCGCGTTGCCACTCCACTTGTCGCCCGCGAAGTTCGCCTGCACGTAAGCCGCGGCGTTCTCCTCGTTGATGTTGAACTCGCTGCCGTAGTTGTGGCGCGCGCCGTCCTTGCGGACGGTGGAGTTGTTCTTGACCGCCTGCTCCAGCGCGCTCTGCGTGAAGTACCACACGCCCGGACCCGGGAACGAGCCGCCGAGGCCGGAGCCGAAATCGCCCGGGTAGGTGCCCGTGGGCGCACCGGCCAGCGCACCGGCGATGTCGCCCGGGTCGGAACCGAACGGACTGTTCACCTCACGCGTGTGGTCGGCATAACGCACGCCGAAGTCCAGCGACGACAGCGCGCCGCCGTTGCCGAACCAGGTCGCGTCGGCCGTCATCCACGACTCGCGGTCGATGACGTCGTAGTACTGGATGCCCCAGGTACCGAAGCCGTTGGTGGTCGGGCCAGACGGGTTGTTGAGGTACCAGTTGACAGTGTTGTCCGTTCCGCGCACTTCCCAGCCGCCACCGCTGGAGCCGGTCACGACTTCGGCGATGTTCTGCGTCGGCGTCTCGCCCTGGCCGCGCGTGTAGCCCACCTGGGTCTTGAGCGCGAAGCTTTCGTTGATGTTCCAGTCCGCATCGAAGGTGACGTAGCCGGTCTTCGCGGCCGATTCCGGACGCGAGATCATGTCGTAGATGCCGTTGGCGATCGGTGCACCCGTGGCGTCGACCGCACCGGTGTAGTCCGCCTTCACCAGCGTGCCGTTCTCGATCACGTAGCCGGGGTTGGGCGCCACGCGCGGCACGAAGTTGCCGGTCCACAGCATGTAGTTGCGGTTGTAGTTCTTCGCGTCCATGTCGGAATAGAACGCGCTCAGGCCCAGCGTCAGATCGTCGGTGGGCTTGGCCTGCAGTTCGATCAGGCCGCCCATGCGCTCGCGGGTCTGGGTGAAGTACGCAGAGCCCGGCAGGCTGGGGTACATGACGCCGATCAGGTCGGGGTTGGTCGCGGCGACCGGGTCGGTGGCCGAGATCGTCGAGAAGCCGCCCACGATCTCCTGGCCGTCACGACGCAGCTCGCGCTCCTGGTAGAACGCCTGCGCCATGAAGCCGAAGGTATTGGCGTCGTTCTTGTAGTTGAACAGGCCGCTGACCTGCGGCTTGGTGCTGCTGGGCAGATCGGAGTAGACCGCGCCGATAGAGCCTTCGGCCGAGATCTGGTTGGCGAAGTCCAGCGGCTTGCGGGTGATCACGTTCACCGAGCCGGCGGCACCGCCCTCGACGAACTTCGCCTGCGAGGTCTTGTTGACGATCGCCTGGCTGACGATCTCCGACGGCAGCAGCGAGTAGCTGACGCTGCGGCCGACGGTTTCGGTCTGGCTGAGGATGAACCAGTCGGCGCTGCCGATGGTGTGGCCGTTGACCAGGGTCTGCGTGAGGCTGGGGCTGGTGCCGCGCAGGCTGACGCGATCGTTCTCGTCGAAGCCGCCTTCATTGGCGCTGGAGGAGCTGATGCTCACGCCGGGCAGGCGCTGCAGGGTGTCGGCGACGTTGTGCGCGGGCAGCTTGCCCACGTCTTCGGCGGTCACCACTTCGATGTGTGACTGCGCATTGCGCTTGGTGTCCAGCGACTTTTCCTGCGCACCGCGGATGCCGGTCACGATGACGGCGTCCAGGTCGGTGGCGTCCTGCGATGCCGCCGCGGACTGCGCGACCGGTGCGGTTTCCTGCGCCATCGTCACGCCGGTGAAACCAAGCGCCGCGACGATACTGGCCGATAGCATGCTCTTGCGAAGTTTCATTGCTCTCCCTCCCACGGGTTGATGTGCGACTCCGCTCTGCCGTTTCTGCGTCGGCGTTACGGAGCCAGTTTCCTGAGCCATGCCCGCTCGCACGGGCGCAGTTCCGTTCTCGAATGCGTGGTGGCGCTCATGCGCCCTGCTCCTGCAGCGCGTGCTCCAGGTACCAGCTGGCGGCGCCGATCACGCCCAGCCGTTCGTTCTCGATCAGCCGCACCGGCACGCGTTCCAGCGCGGCGTGCATCACGCCCTTGTCCAGCAGGCGCGCATGGAACTGGCTGTGCGGCAGGAAATCCTTCAGGCGCGGCAGGATGCCGCCGGCGATGAACACCGCCTTGGCGCTGCTGACGATGACCAGATCGCCGATCACGCTGCCCAGCAGGGCGCAGAAGGTCAGCACCGCTTCGCGCGCGGACGCATCGCCGTGACGCGCGGCTTCGGTGATCGCGGCCGGCGCCCGCAACGACGGTTCCACTCCGTCGAGTGCGCAGATCGCGTCGTACAGGTTCACCAGGCCCGGGCCGGAGACGAAGCGTTCGGTCGGCACGTGCGAAAGGCCGCGCTCGCGCACCCACTCGAGGATGGCGATCTCGCGCGCGGTGCCCGGCGCGAACGCGGTGTGCCCGGCTTCGGTCGGCAGCACGACGGTGCCGCCGCGATGCGGAATGCGCACCGCCGCGCCCAGGCCCGTACCCGGACCGACCACCAGCACCGGTCCGCGGCCGGCCGCGCTGACGCCCGGCGTCAGCAGCAGCGAGTCTGCGGGGTCCATGCACTGCGCGGCATGCGCGGCGGCCTGGAAATCGTTGATGTAGTGCAGCTCGCTCAGGCGCAGTTCGCTGCGCAGTCCCGACAACGAGATGCGCCAGGGCAGGTTGGCGTTGATGACCACGTCGTCCAGCACGACGCCCGCGCTGGCGATGGCCACGCGGTCGATGCCGGCGCAGGCGGCATTGCCGGCGATGAAGTCCGACAGGATGGCGGCGAGGCTGGGGTAGTCGGCGCAGACGTACTTGCGGTGGGCCAGCACGACCACGGCCGATTCGCCGGCACCGCCGGCACGCACCAAGCCAACCCGCGTATGGGTGCCGCCGACGTCGGCCGCGATGAAGCACGGCTCGGGCTGCAGCAGCGGGGGCACCGCGCTCACCCGCGGTCGCCGCGCATGGGCTGCGCGCTCGCGAACGGGCATGACGGACCTGGTGCCAGCTTCGTTTCCCACCGCATGTTTCCTCCGCTTCCGCCGGCTCCCCACCGACGCGGCCGAGATTGGCGCGCCGCTGACAACGTTGTCAACCGGAAGTTACAAAATTGTCAGAAACACCGGTGTCACGGCCGACGAACGGGAAGAATTGCTGCGGCGCAGCAGCATGAAAACGCATACATGGCGGGCCTGGCGGGCTTTCCGGCCGCCTGGTGGCGCCTTGCGCGATCTTGTGACAACGTTGCGCCAACCGATGTCGTGCAGGTCAAGGCCGACGTCCTAATGCATTCCTTGGGAGGGGAATCGACGCATGTCCACGACCACTGCGGGCCCGCGCAGCCACTACGGCTCCATCGCCATCATCGGCGCGCTGTTCTTCATCTTCGGCTTCGTCACCTGGCTCAACGGCCCGCTGATCGCGTTCGCGCAGCTGGCCTTCAACGTCAGCGAGAGCCTGGCGTTCCTGATTCCCAGCGCGTTCTACATCTCGTACTTCTTCCTCGCCCTGCCCTCCTCCGCGATCCTCAAGAAGACCGGCATGAAGAAGGGCATGGCACTGGGCCTGTTCCTGATGGCGGTCGGCGCGGTGGTGTTCGGCCAGTACACGACCGCACGCGTGTACGGCGGCGCGGTGGCGGGCATCTTCGTGATCGGCGCGGGCCTGGCGATCCTGCAGACGGCGTCCAATCCCTACATCAGCATCCTGGGCCCCATCGAAGGCGCGGCGCAGCGCATCGCCGTGATGGGCATCTGCAACAAGCTGGCCGGCTGGGCGGCGCCGTTCGTGATCGGCACGCTGGTGATGCACGGCATGGGCGACGTCGCCACGCGTGTGGCCGGCGCGGACCCGGCGACGAAGGAGCAGGTGCTCAACGAGTTCGCCGCGCGCATCCACGACCCGTACATGTTCATGGCCGGCCTGCTGGCGCTGCTGGCGGTGGGCATCGTGTTCTCGCCGCTGCCGGAAATCCGCGCCGAGGAGGTCAATGTCGAGCGCGGTTCGCAGGCGAAGAAGAGCCTGTTCCAGTTCCCGCACGTCTGGCTGGGCGCGCTGTGCATCTTCGTGTACGTGGGCGTCGAAGTGATGGCGGGCGATGCCATCGGCACCTACGGGCAGGGCTTCGGGCTGCCGCTGGACGAGACCAAGGTGTTCACCGGCTACACGCTGTTCGCGATGCTGCTGGGCTACGTCATGGGCCTGGTGCTGATCCCGCGCTTCATCTCGCAGGAGCGCTACCTGAGCCTGTCGGCGGTGCTCGGCATCGCACTTGCGGTGGGCGCGTTCCTCACCAAGGGTTATGTTTCGGTGTATTTCATCGCCGCGCTGGGCTTTGCCAACGCAATGATGTGGCCGGCGATCTTCCCGCTGGCGATCCAGGGCCTGGGCGCGCTGACCGAGAAGGGCTCGGCGCTGCTGATCATGGGCATCGCCGGCGGCGCGGTGATCCCGCAGCTGTTCGTGCACCTGAAGCAGACCTACGACTTCCAGCTGGTGTTCCTGGTGCTGGTGGTGCCCTGCTACCTGTACATCCTGTACTTCGCGTTGCGCGGCCACCGCGCGGGCCAGCGGCACGACGTGCTCGACGGCGCCGCTGCGTCGCAGCACGGCTGATCGTGCCGCTGCACGCCGCACGCATGCCATTCCCATCGACGCGCCATTCCCATCGATGATCGCGATGGTTAGGCTAATCGGCATTTCGCCGCGGCAAGCCGCGGCCTGATCGACGCAGCATGTCGAAACCACGCGAGGCATCGGTGCGCAGAACCACCATCAAGGACGTCGCCGAGCGCGCGCAGGTGTCGCTCAAGACCGTCTCGCGCGTCATCAACGACGAGCCCGGCGTGCAGGCGCGCACGCGCGAACGCGTGCAGCAGGCCATCGCCGCGATGGGCTACCAGCCCGATCCGTCGGCGCGCAGCCTGCGCAGCGCGCAGCCGTACGCGCTGGGCCTGGTCTACGACAACCCCAATCCGTACTACGTCATCGCGGTGCAGGCGGGCGTGCTGTCGGTATGCCGCGAGACCGGCTACGGCCTGCAGATCCATCCGTGCGATTCGTCCTCGCCCAACCTCGCAAGCGAGCTCATCGAGCTGGTGCAGCACTCGCGTCTGGCCGGGCTGGTGCTGGCGCCGCCGATGTCCGAGCGCAACGAGCTGGTCGACGAACTGGTCGCGCACGGCGTGCGCCTGGTGCGCATCGTGTCGGCCGCGGCCGATCCGCAGGACGGCAGCGCCTGCGTGTACGTGGACGATCGCGACGCCGCGTACGACATCACCGAGCACCTGATCCAGCTGGGCCACAGCCGCATCGGCTTCCTCTGGGGCGGCAAGTCGCACGGTTCGTCGTGGGAGCGCTACAAGGGCTACGAGGACGCGCTGCGCGAATACGGCATCGCGATGGATCCGGAACTGGTGGTCGAAGGCGACTATTCCTTCGACGACGGTTTCCGCGGCGCGCGCCGCCTGCTGGCGCTGCCGGACCGGCCGACCGCCATCTTCGGCAGCAACGACGAGATCGCCGCCGGCGTGCTGGCCGCGGCCAAGTCCAGCGGCATGAACGTGCCCTACGACCTGTCCATCGCCGGCTTCGAGGACAGCCCGTTCTCCAAGCAGAGCTGGCCTGCGCTGACCACCGCCAAGCAGGCCACGCAGGAGATCGCGCGCCATGCCGCGCGCCGGCTGCTGCAGGAGATCCGCGAGCAGTCGCCGGAGCGGACCGTCGCCAACGAAGGCTTCAGTCCGGAACTCGTGGTGCGTGGCTCGACCGCGCCGCCGCGTCCCAAAACCTGAGCCACGCGACCCTCACGGCCGCGAAACGCATCGCCTGCTTTGCTCCGCTGATCGCAGCGGACCGGGTACGGCCATGAACGCCACCGCGGAGATCGCGTCTCCCGTGCAGAACGATCCGGCGCTGGCGCGCCTGATCGAACAGGACCGCCGGCTGGTCGCACTGGGCCGCAAGGTGTGCGTGCTCAAGGCCATCGGCTGGCCGTCCTCGCTGGAAGACCACTTCCTCGCACAATGGCGCGCCGGCCGTCCGGAGCTGCCGCAGCCGGCCACGCCGCCGGTGTACCTGGACGACACCATAGCCGGCCTGCGCGAGCTGATGGCGCAGATCGACCGCCGGCATCCCATAGGCCGCTGGCTGTACAAGACCGCCTGGAGCTACGCCGTCGCGGCGCAGATGCTCGGCGCCATCGGCACGCCGGAGTTCACCCGCTGCTCGGCGCTGCTGTACGGCCGGCCGGACTACCGCTACCGCAGCCAGGACATCACCAACGTCGACAGCGCGCGCGAGGTGCTGACGATCACCGACGAGCTGATCGACAGCCGGCTGTTGCCGGAGGTTCCGTCGGACATTCCCGCGGAGGAATTCGCCCGGCGCCTGCGCGAGCGCATCGGCGTGTTCTTCCACCACGACACCGTGCAGGTGGTGCTGGACCCGGAACTCTCGTCGAAGGCCACCGCGGGCAGCCGCCGCATTTCGCTGCGCGCCACCGCGATGTTCTCCGAACGCGACCTGGAGCAACTGGTCGAACACGAGGCGTTCATCCACACCGCGACGCTGCTCAACGGCATGCACCAGCCGCACCTGCATGCGCTGGGAATCGGCGCGCCGCGCACGACGCGCGTGCAGGAAGGACTGGCGACGTTCTCGGAAATCGTCACCGGCGCACTCGACATCGCCCGCTTGCGCCGCATCGCGCTGCGCGTGGTGATGGTGAAGCACGCGCTGGACGGCGCCGACTTCATCGAGGTCTTCAACGGCTTCCTCGATGCCGGCCAGAGCGAGGTCGAAAGCTACCGCAGCGCGTCGCGCATCTTCCGCGGCGGCAACGTGCGCGGACGCGTGTGCTTCACCAAGGATGGCGCCTACCTGGAAGGCGTGATGCTGGTGCACGTGTTCGTGCGCAAGGCGCTGCAGGAAGGCCGCGCCGACCTGCTGCCGATGCTGTTCGCGGGCCGGCTGACCACCGCCGACGTGATCGAGCTGGCGCCGTTCCGCGACAGTGGGCTCATCGCGCCGCCGCTGTACGTACCGCCCTGGGCACGCGATCCGCAGCGCGTGCTGGCCACGATGGCCTTCTCCACCGCCGCGCAACGCCTGCGCCTGGACCGCCTGGACCTGCAGCGCTTCGTGGAGTTCGAGGACGAACTGATCGAGGAATCGGGACTGGGGTGACGCGAAGTCCAACGATCAACGCGGCCCGGGTATCCCGGTAGCCCATGTCAGCGCAGCGCACGTGGGTGCGATCGCCCATGTCCCGGGTGCGCTGCGCTTACCCGGGCTACGGCTGGCAGGTACCGGTTGGTCATTCCCGCGAAGGCGGGAATCCAGGGACGTTACGTGGCACGAGGCAACCAGGACGGAAGCATCGCGAGTGCGAGCAGCACCGCGCGTCCCCACCCTCACCTCAACCCCTCCGCCGGCGGGAGAAGGGCTAAAAGCGCGCCGCCCCCCGCTTGAGGTCATGCACCAGTTCGTGCAACCGAGACGATGACCGGACGAAGTACTTACGCGCGCAGCAGCGTAGCCGCGCGGGCCAGTGCCTCGATCGCGCCCCACTCCTCCGCCGCGACCAGGCGCGACGGTGTCAGCCACGAGCCGCCGACGCAGGCGACGTTGGGCGTGGCCAGGTAGTCGCGCGCGTTGTGCGCGCCGATGCCGCCGGTGGCGCAGAAGCGGATCTCCGGCAGCGGTCCGTGCAGCGAACGCAGCGCCGGGGCACCGCCTGCGGCTTCAGCCGGGAAGAACTTCTGGAAGATGAAGCCGTGCTCGGACAGCGTCATCGCCTCGCTGGCGGTGCCCGCGCCCGGCAGCCACGGCAGCGGCTGGTCCTTGGCGGCGGCGATCAGGTCCGGCGTGGAGCCCGGCGAGACGGCGAAGCGCGCGCCGGCCTGCTGCGCATCAAGCAGATCCTGCGGCTTGCGCACGGTGCCGACGCCGACGATCGCGCCGTCGACTTCGTTGGCGATGGCGCGCACCGCATCCAGCGCGGCGCGCGTGCGCAGCGTGATCTCGATGGCGGGAATGCCGCCGGCCACCAGCGCGCGCGCCAGCGACACGGCGTGTTTGGCGTCTTCGATCACCACCACCGGCATTACCGGCGCGACGTGCAGTACGGATTCGAGCAGGCCCATCTATGTTCTCCAGTTCTTGTCGATGGCGCGTGGCGCGCCTGGTTTCTCTCCCTCCCCTGCGTGCAGGGGAGGGTTGGGGAGGGGTACGAAGCCGCATCGTGGCGAGCTCGGCGCTGCCGCGCCTCACACCCCCTCCCAACCTCCCCCTGCGAGCAGGGGGAGGGGTCAAAAGCAGGTATCGGGGTTATCCAGGCGGATTGAAAATCCCGCCTCCCAGGTCCGCAGGGGCGGCCGCGTTGCGGAACACCGCGAACAGCTCGCGTCCCATGCCGAAGTGGCTGTGCGTCAGGTCCGCGGTCGCGTTCCCGCGCGACTCCCATTCGTCCTGCGGCACGTGCACTTCCAGTCGACCGGCACGCGCATCCACGCGCACCACGTCGCCGTCGCGCAGCTTCGCCAGCGGACCGCCGACTGCGGCTTCCGGGCTCACATGGATCGCCGCCGGCACCTGGCCCGACGCGCCCGACATGCGGCCATCGGTGACGAGCGCGACACGGTGCCCGCGCTTCTGCAGCACGCTCAATGTCGGCGTCAGCTGGTGGAGTTCGGGCATGCCGTTGGCATGCGGACCCTGGAAGCGCACCACCACGATCACGTCGCGGTCGAGTTCGCCGCGATCGAACGCGGCCTTGACCTGCGACTGGTCGGAGAAGATCCGCGCCGGCGCTTCCACCGTCCAGCGGTCTTCCGGCACCGCCGAGACCTTGATCGCCGCCGTGCCCAGCGGACCGTGCAGCACGCGCAGGCCACCATCGGCGCGGAACGGCTCGGCAACCGGACGCAAGACCGTGGGATCGCCACTGCGTCCGGTCGCCGGCACGTATTCGACCTGTTGCTCCGGCGCCAGTCGCGCCTCGACGCGATAGCGGTCCAGGCCCGGGCCGGCGATGGTTTCCACGTCGCCGTGCAGCAGGCCCGCATCGAGCAGTTCGCCGATCAAAAAGCCCAGGCCGCCCGCGGCGTGGAAGTGGTTCACGTCGGGGCTGCCGTTGGGATACACGCGTGCCAGCAGCGGCACGACGGACGACAGCGCGTCGAAGTCTTCCAACCGCAGTTCGATGCCCGCGGCCGCGGCGATGGCGATGAGGTGCAGCAGGTGATTGGTGGAACCGCCGGTCGCATGCAGGCCGACCACGCCGTTGACGATGGCGCGCTCGTCGATGATGCGGCCGACCGGCCGGTAATCGTCGCCCAGCGCGGTGATCTGCGCGGCGCGGCGTGCGGCCTGCGCGGTGAGCGCGTCACGCAGCGGGTTGTCCGGATTGACGAAGCTGGAGCCCGGCAGGTGCAGGCCCATCAGTTCCATCAGCATCTGGTTGGAATTGGCGGTGCCGTAGAACGTGCACGTGCCCGGGCCGTGATAACTCTGCGCTTCGGCTTCCAGCAGTTCCTCGCGCGTGGCTTCGCCGACGGCGTAACGCTGGCGCACGCGCGACTTCTCGTCGTTCGGCAGGCTCGAGGTCATCGGCCCGGCGGGTACGAAGATCGCCGGCAGATGGCCGAAGCTCAGCGCGCCGATCAGCAGCCCCGGGACGATCTTGTCGCACACGCCCAGGTACAGCGCGGCGTCGAACATGTCGTGCGACAGCGACACCGCGGTGGACAGCGCGATGACCTCGCGCGAGAACAGCGACAGCTCCATGCCCGCGCGGCCCTGCGTGACGCCATCGCACATGGCGGGCACGCCACCGGCGACCTGCGCCGTGGCGCCGACGCTGCGCGCGGCGTTCTTGATCAGGAACGGGAAGCGCTCCAGCGGCTGATGCGCCGAGAGCATGTCGTTGTAAGCGTTGACGATGGCGAGGTTGGGCGACACGCCGCCACGCAGCGCGGCCTTGTCGGTGCCGCACGCGGCGAAGCCGTGGGCGAGATTGCCGCACGACAGCGTCGCGCGGTGCGGGCCGCGGCCGCATGCGGCCTCGATGCGCGCCAGGTAGGCGGCGCGGCGGTCGGCGCTGCGCTTGCGAATGCGCTCGGTGACTTCGGCGATGACGGGATGGACAGACGTGTTCACGGATTACTCGCAACGGCCGACATCGGCCGGTTTCCAAATGTTCCCCCTTTGAAAAGCGGGGTCAGGGGGGATTCGCTCTTGCGCAAAACGTGAAGCAATCCCCCGCACTTGCTTCGCAAGTGCTCGCCCCCTTTTAAAAGGGGGCAAAGCGCTATGGGCTCCAGTACAGCATCGGCACCACGGGCGCGCCGGACAGCACCGAACGGATCGGCAACGTCGAACGCGGATCGCGCGCGGCGTTGTCGAGCACCTCGCGCTTCTTCGCACCTTCGATGTGCAGGTACAGCGAGGGCGCGGTGAAAATTGCGCTCAGTGTCAGCGTCATGCGCGGCTCCGGCGCGCTCGCGCTTCGTATCGCCAGCACCGGCGCCCGACCGCTGGGCTGCAGGCCGATATCGCGTCGCGCGAGGTCCGGGAACAGCGATGCGACGTGTCCGTCCTCGCCCATGCCCAGCACCACCACGTCCAGCGGCAAGGCTTCGTGCGCCACCTGCGTGAGCACCGGCAGCAGCGCCGACTCCGGCGTGGGCGTCGGGCGTCGCAGCGGCAGCAGTTGCGCCTGCCCGGCCGCGCCCTGGAACAGCGTCTCGCGCAGCAGTCGTTCGTTGGAGCGCGGATGGTCCGGCGGAACCCAGCGATCGTCGACCGGCACCACCGTCACGTGCACCCAGTCCAGCGTCTGCTTCGACAGTTCGATGAGGAACGCACGCGGCGTGCTGCCGCCCGATACGGCCAGGCGCGCGCGGCCGCGGCGTGCGATCGCACCGCGCAGATCGGCGGCGACGGCTTTCGCCAGTGCCACGGCCAACTGCGACTTGTCGTCGAACAGCTGCTCGCGCATCGGCAGAGGATCCGGTGTCAGCACGGTCAGTCGCTCCGCCAGTGCGCTCTTAGCCTGCGTCCTCATGCCACGTCCTTCCATCGCGTTCGATCAGGGCCACGGCCGAGCTGGGTCCCCAGCTGCCCGCGGTGTAGGGTTTCGGCGCCTCGGCGCTGGCCTGCCATGCGGCCAGGATCGGATCGATCCACGCCCACGCCGCTTCGACTTCGTCGCGACGCATGAACAGCATCGGGTTGCCGCGCACCACGTCCATCAGCAGGCGCTCGTACGCTTCCGGCTGACGACCGCCGAAGGTCTCGGCGAAGCTCAGGTCCATCGGCACGCGGCGCAGGCGCAAGCCGCCCGGGCCGGGAATCTTGTTGACGATCCACAGCTTCACGCCTTCGTCGGGCTGCAGGCGGATCACCAGCTGGTTCTGCGCGACCGGCTCGTCGCCGAAGATCGAATGCGGCACCTTGCGGAAGGTCAGCACGATCTCCGACATGCGCTCGGACAGCCGCTTGCCGGTGCGCAGGTAGAACGGCACGCCGGCCCAGCGCCAGTTGCTGACCTCGGCCTTCAGCGCGACGAAGGTCTCCGTGCGCGAATCGTTGCTGCCCAGTTCTTCGAGATAACCCGGCACCGGCCTCCCTTCGACCGCGCCGGCGCGGTACTGGCCGCGCACGGTGAGGTGGGAGGTGGCGCCGTTGGCGATGGGCTTGAGCGAGTGCAGCACCTTCAGCTTCTCGTCGCGGATCGCGTCGGCCGACAGCGAGCTGGGCGGTTCCATCGCGACCAGGCACAACAGCTGCAGCATGTGGTTCTGCACCATGTCGCGCAGCGCGCCGGACTTGTCGTAGTAGCTGGCGCGGCGCTCCAGGCCGACGGTCTCGGCCACGGTGATCTGCACGTGGTCGATGTGCTCGGCGCGCCACAGCGGCTCGAACAGCGCGTTGCCGAAGCGCAGCGCGGTGAGGTTCTGCACCGTTTCCTTACCGAGGTAATGATCGATGCGGTAGATCTGCGATTCGGCGAACACCTGGCCCAGCGCATCGTTGATCGCCGCGGCGCTGGCGCTGTCGTGGCCGATGGGCTTTTCCACCACCACGCGGGTGTTGGCGCCGGTGAGTCCGTGCGCCTGCAGCCGTGCGCCCACGCTGCCGAACAGGTCCGGCCCGACCGCGAGGTAGAACACGCGCACGCGCGATTCGTCGTTGAGTTCGGACGCCAGTTCGGCCCAGCCGCCTTCGGCCTGCAGGTCGATGCGTCGGTACGAGAGCAACTGCAGGAACGGCTCCAGCGCGGTCGGCGCACGCAGGTCGAAGGACAGGTGCTTCTGCAGCGCCTCGCGCACGCGCTCGCGGTAGGCCTCGTCGCTCTGCGAGTCGCGGGCCAGGCCGAAGATGCGGGTACCGGCCACGATCTGGCCGTCGACATAGCGGTGGAACAGCGCCGGCAGCAGCTTGCGCAGGGCCAGGTCCCCCGTGCCGCCGAAGATGATCAGGTCGAAAGGCGCCATGGGCGCGATGGAGGCGGTCACGGATCGCTCCGGAGGGAAGGGGTTTTCAAGACCACAGGCATACCAGTGAAGATACCAGTCGGATACCACTGGTGCAAATGGTGCGCAGGGCGGCGCGCGGCGGCGCCTCGGACGCCCGGGCGAACCGGGCGTTCCCCGCAATTTCAATCACTTGAGGTTACGGTCGTGCGAAATCCCAGGCCCGAGCCGGCCGGAACCGGGGCTTTTAGACTTTCGTCGCATCCCGGGCGAGGCCAGGCGGTCGCCTGGGGCGTCGAATACGTTGCCGCAACTGGTATCTGACTGGTATTCTCATCCGATGCAGGACTATCTGGTCAACGAATTTCGTCGCCAGTCGGACGCGCGCCGCGCCCCGGCCTACCAGCACCTGCGCCGCACCCTGCAGCACGCCATCGAGAACGGCGAACTGACGCCGGGCCAGGCGCTGCCCAGCGAGCGCGAACTGACCAAGCTGCTCGACCTGTCCCGCGTCACCGTGCGCAAGGCCATCTCCGGCCTCGTCGCCGACGGGCTGCTGATGCAGCGGCAGGGCTCGGGCACGTTCGTGTCCGAGCGCATCGTCAAGTCGTTCTCCAAGCTCACCAGCTTCACCGACGACCTGCGCGCACGCGGCCTGGATCCGAAGTCGCGCTTCATCGAGCGCGGCATCGGCGAGGTCACGCCCGACGAGGCGATGGCGCTGAACCTGTCGCCCGGCGCGCAGGTGGTGCGCTACTACCGCCTGCGCATCGCCGACGACATCGCGCTGGCGATCGAGCGCACGGTGGTGCCGCAGTCGGTGCTGGCCGATCCGGCACTGGTCGAGAACTCGCTGTACGAAGCCTTCCAGCAACTGGGCCTGCGGCCGACGCGCGCGTTGCAACGGCTGCGCGCGATCGCCTTCGATGCCGAGCAGGCGCGCCTGATGAACCTGCCCGAGGGCAGTCCCGGGCTGTTCATCGAGCGCCGCACCTTCCTCGACGACGGCCGCATCGTCGAATACACCCGCTCGTTCTATCGCGGCGACGCGTACGACTTCGTCGCCGAGCTGCAAAGCGAATGAGTTCTCCCCTCCCCTGTGTGCAGGGGAGGAGACCAAAACCTTCTACCCGAGACCGCCATGACCGATTCCACCGCGACGAAGATGCACGCCGAGGCGCACGAGGCGGCCGAGGCCGTCGCGCGCCAGTTCGCAGCCAACGCCCCGATCATCGATGCGCTGGTGACGCGCCTGAAGGCCGCGCCGCCGCGCTTCATCGTGACCTGTGCGCGCGGCAGCTCGGACCACGCCGCCACCTACGGCAAGTACCTGTTCGAAACGACGCTGGGGCTGGTCACGGCGTCGGCCTCGCCCTCGGTGGGCTCGGTGTATGCCGTGCAGCCGCAACTCGAAGGCGCGCTGTTCGTGGCGATCTCGCAATCGGGCAAGAGCCCGGACCTGGTGCGCAACGCCGAGATCGCCAAGGCCGCCGGAGCGGTGGTCGTGGCGCTGGTCAACGTCGAGGACTCGCCGCTGGCGCAGCTGGCCGACACCGTAATCCCGCTGCGCGCCGGGCCGGAAAAGAGCGTGGCCGCCACCAAGAGCTACCTGTGCTCGCTGGCCGCGCTGCTGCAGCTGACCGCACGCTGGAGCGGCGACGCCGCGCTGCTGCGCGCACTCGACGCGCTGCCCGATGCGCTGCGCGCTGCGTGGGCGCAGGACTGGACGCCGCTGGTCGAGGGCCTGAAGGACGCGCACAACCTGTTCGTGGTCGGTCGCGGCCTGGGCCTGGGCGCGGCGCAGGAAGCGGCGCTGAAGTTCAAGGAAACCTGCGGCCTGCACGCCGAGGCGTTCTCCTCGGCCGAGGTGAAGCACGGCCCGATGGCGATCGTCGGCCCGGGCTTCCCGGTGCTGGCCTTCGCACAGGACGACGACACCGGCAGCGGCACCGCAGCGGTCGCCGAGGAATTCCGCCACCGCGGCGCGCCGGTGTGGCTGGCGTATCCGGGCGCCGTAGCCGGCCCCGGCACGCTGCCGATGCCGGCTGCGCCGCATCCTGCCTGCACGCCGCTGCTGGCGGTGCAGAGCTTCTACAAGGCGGTGAATGCGCTCGCCATTGCGCGTGGGCATAACCCGGACGTGCCGCCGCATCTGAACAAGGTCACCGAGACGGTCTGATGAGGCGAATCCCCCCTGCCCCCCTTTTC
This sequence comes from Lysobacter sp., assembly GCF_035655815.1. Classification (NCBI taxonomy): domain Bacteria; kingdom Pseudomonadati; phylum Pseudomonadota; class Gammaproteobacteria; order Lysobacterales; family Lysobacteraceae; genus Lysobacter; species Lysobacter sp. The sequence goes on along the minus strand of NZ_DASRTS010000013.1, from coordinate 55,912 downwards.
CAAAGGGGGGGAATTCACCGGCTTCGGTGCGCGCAGGCTGCGGCCCTGCCGCGAACGGCTCCGATTAGGTCGCTCGATGGCGGACTGGCATTCGCGCGCGAAACTGCACCCGTCGCTGTTCCCCCCTTTGGAAAAGGGGGGCAGGGGGGATTCGCTCCATGACCATGACCACCACCTTCACCAATGGCCGCGTCCTCACCGACAACGGCTTCGAATCCGACGTCAGCGTGGTCGTGGAAGACGGCCATATCGTCGCGGTGTTGCCGGGACCGGCGTCGAAGAACGCCGAAACGATCGACCTGGGCGGCCGCTATCTGGTCCCGGGCTTCATCGACACGCAGGTCAACGGCGGTGGCGACGTGCTGTTCAACGACGAGCCCACCGTCGATGGCCTGCGCCGCATCGCGGCGGCGCATCGCAAGTACGGCACCACCGGAATGCTGCCGACGCTGATCAGCGACGACGTCGCGGTGATGTGCCGCGCCATCGCCGCCACCGACGAGGCGATTGCGCAGGACGTGCCGGGCATTCTCGGCATCCATCTGGAGGGTCCGTACCTCAACGCCGCGCGCAAGGGCGTGCACGACCCCGCCAAGTTCCACACGCCCGACGCCGCCGAACTGACCCTCGTCTCGGCGCTGCGCAACGGGCGCACGCTGCTGACGCTGGCACCGGAACGTTTCGACACGGCGACGCTGCAGGCGCTGGCCGCGCGCGGCGTGATCCTGGCCGCCGGCCACACCGCGGCGACGTACGAACAGCTGCGCGACGGCTTTGCCGCCGGAATCACCGGCGTTACCCATCTGTTCAACGCGATGACGCCGATGAACTCGCGCGAGCCCGGAGCCGTCGGCGCGGCGCTGGAAAATGCCGAGGCCTGGTGCGGCCTCATCGTCGATGGCTACCACGTGCACGACGCCACGCTGCGCGTGGCCATCGCCGCCCGCCCGCGCGGGAAGATGATGCTGGTCACCGACGCCATGCCGCCGGTCGGCGGCGAGCGCGAGTCGTTCGAACTGTATGGCGTGCCGATGATCTGCCGCGACGGCCAGTGCACCACCGCCGACGGCACGCTGGCCGGCTCGGCGCTCGACATGGCCAGCGCGGTGCGCAACACGGTGCGTCGGCTCGGCCTGCCGCTGGACGAAGCCTGCCGCATGGCATCGCAGTATCCGGCGCAGTTCATCGGCCTGGGCGGGGAACTGGGCCGCATCGCGCCGGGGTATCGCGCGGACCTGGTGGTGCTGGACGACGACCTGCAGGTGCAGGGAACGTGGATCGGCGGCAAGGCCGATTGATGTAGGGCGGGTTTCAACCCGCCTTTTCGCGGTGCTCGGATGCAAACCGGCGGGTTGAAACCCCCCTACGGCGCGCTCGCTTTCGTGTAGGAGCCAGCTTGCTGGCGACCAGTGCAGCCGACCCCAACACACAACGTGTCGCGGGCAAGCTCGCTCCTACGGACGCTCGGCCTACCCGCCTGAACAGCCCGCGTCACTCCCCGACACTCTCCGGCACCCCGCCTCCCGGCCGAACCGGGACCGACTGCTACAATTCCGGGTCTTTGCCCGGTACTTTCGACCTCGCGGCCGCCGGCCGTGAGGCTTGATGCCGGGCGTTCCGCAGCCACCCACGCGGCCCCCGCCGCGCCGGAGCCACGCATGACCAGCACCGCCGAACTCAGCTCGCCGTCCTCGGCGAACACCGCGCTCACCAACTCGGTGCTCGACACCGACTACTCGCTGGAACACAAGTACAGCCGCGAGAAGGGCCGCATCTACCTGTCCGGCGTGCAGGCGCTGGTGCGGTTGCCGCTGATGCAGCGGCTGCGCGACGAGGCCGCCGGCCTGAACACCGCCGGCTTCATTTCCGGCTACCGCGGCTCGCCGCTGGGCGGGTTCGACCTGGAGCTGTGGCGCGCGCGCAAGTTCCTCGAGAACGCCGGTGTGAAGTTCACCCCGGGCCTCAACGAAGACCTGGGCGCGACCATGGTCTGGGGCACGCAGCAGACCAACCTGTTCCCGGGCGCCAAGGTCCAGGGCGTGTACGGCATGTGGTACGGCAAGGGCCCGGGCGTGGACCGCACCGGCGACGTGTTCAAGCACGCCAATGCCGCCGGCACCTCGCAGTACGGCGGCGTGCTCGCGCTGGCGGCCGACGACCATGCCTGCCGTTCCTCGACGCTGCCGCACGGTTCGGAAGACGAATTCGTCAGCGCGATGATGCCCATCCTCAACCCGGCCGGCGTGCAGGACATCCTCGACATGGGCCTGGTGGGCTGGGCGATGTCGCGCTACACGGGGCGCTGGGTCGGCTTCAAGACCATCGCCGAGACGGTGGAATCGTCCGCGTCCGTCGACGTCGATCCGATGGCCACGCGCATCGTGCTGCCGGAAGACTTCGAGATGCCGGAAGGCGGACTCAACATCCGCTGGCCGGATCCGCCGATGAACCAGGAAATGCGCCTGCACAAGTACGCGGTGAACGCCGCGCAGGCGTTCGCGCGCGCCAACTGCATCGACCGCGTGGTGATCGATTCGCCGCGCGCACGCCTGGGCATCGTCACCACCGGCAAGTCGTACCTGGACGTGTTGCAGGCGCTGGAATACCTGGGCCTGGACGAGCAGGCCTGCGCGGACCTGGGCATCCGCGTCTACAAGGTCGGCATGACCTGGCCGCTGGAGCCCGTCGGCATCACCCGTTTCGCGCAGGGCCTGGAAGACATCGTCGTCGTCGAGGAAAAGCGCGCCTTCATCGAGCGCCAGATGAAGGAGTACATGTACAACTGGAGCGGCCAGCGCCCGTCGATCGTCGGCAAGTACGACGAGAACGGCGAGTGGATCCTGCCCTCCACCGGCGAACTCACGCCCGCGACCATCGCCGGCGTGATCGGCCGCCGCATCCAGCGCTTCTTCAATTCCGAGCACATCGAGAACGTACTGCGCTGGATGGCCGAGAAGGAATCCGAACTCGCCCTGCCGCGCGCGCAGTTCCCGCGCGTGCCGCACTACTGCTCGGGTTGCCCGCACAACACCTCCACCGTGGTGCCGGAAGGTTCACGCGCACTGGGCGGCATCGGCTGCCACTACATGGTCACGTGGATGGACCGCAGCACCGACACCTTCACCCACATGGGCGGTGAAGGCGTCACGTGGTCGGGGCAGGCGCCGTTCACCGAGACGCCGCACGTGTTCCAGAACCTCGGCGATGGCACGTACTTCCACAGCGGTTCGCTGGCGATCCGCCAGTCGATCGCCGCCGGCGTCAACATCACCTACAAGATCCTCTACAACGACGCCGTCGCGATGACCGGCGGCCAGCCCGTGGACGGCACGCTGTCGGTGCCGCAGATCGCGCACCAGGTGCGCAGCGAGGGCGTGCAGACGATCGTCGTGCTGTCGGACGACATCGCCAAGTGGAGCAAGCGCGAGATCTTCCCCGAAGGCGTCGAGTTCTTTGACCGCAAGGAGCTGGACACCATCCAGAAGCGCCTGCGCGAAACGCCCGGCACCACGGTCCTCATCTACGACCAGACCTGCGCCACCGAGAAACGTCGTCGCCGCAAGCGCGGCAAGATGGTCGATCCGCAAAAGCGGGTGATGGTCAATTCGCTGGTGTGCGAAGGCTGCGGCGACTGCGGCAAGAAGTCGTTCTGCGTATCGGTGCTGCCGAAGGAAACCGAGTTCGGCCGCAAGCGCGAGATCGACCAGTCCAACTGCAACAAAGACTACAGTTGCGTCAACGGCTTCTGCCCGAGCTTCGTCACGGTGGAAGGCGGCGGCCTGCGCAAGAAGAAGGGTTCTTCGGCCAAGGATCGCCTCGCCGATCTTCCAATGCCGAAGGTCGCCAGCGACCTGTCGCAGCCCTGGAACATCCTGATCACCGGCGTCGGCGGCACCGGCGTGGTGACGATCGGCGCATTGCTGGGCATGGCCGGCCACCTGGAAGGCAAGGGCGCCACGGTGCTCGACCAGACCGGCCTGGCGCAGAAGGGCGGCGCCGTCACCACGCACATCCGCATCGCGCGTACGCCGGCAGACATCCACGCAGTGCGCATCGCCGCGGGCGAGGCCGACCTGGTGCTGGGCTGCGACATGGTGGTCGTCAACGACTACTGGGCGCTGTCGAAGGTGCGCGCCGGGCGCTCCAACGTCGTGCTCAACAGCTACGAGGCGATGCCGGGCACGTTCACCACGCGCCCGGACATGCAGTTCCCGGCGGCCGACATCATCGCGGCCGTGCGCGTGGCCCTGGGCGGCAAGGACCCGCACGTCGTCGATGCGACGCAGCTCGCCACCGCGCTGATGGGCGACGCCATCGCCACCAACCTCTTCATCCTCGGCTACGCCTGGCAGCAGGGCCTGGTGCCGCTGTCGATGGAGTCGCTGATGCGCGCCATCGAACTCAACGGCGCCGCCATCGAGATGAACAAGACCGCGTTCGCCTGGGGCCGCCTGGCGGTGGTCGATCCCAACGCCGTGATGGAAGCGGCCGGCCTGATCCGCAACGCGCCGACCGCGGCCGAAGCCACGCCGGGCGCGTTGCCGATGCTGTCGCCGGGCGCGTGGGAAGGCAACGAATGGGGCGCGACGTCCGCGCCGCGCAGCACGCGTCGCGAGGACGAACTGCGCCACGTGCCCGTGCACGGCGGCGATACCGTCGCATTCCTGCCGCTGGACGACGAGCGCCTGTCGCGCTCGCTGGACGAACTGGTCGAGCGCCGCGTGAAGTTCCTTACCGATTACCAGAACGCAGCCTACGCCAAGCGTTACAGCGATTTCGTCGCGAAGGTGCATGCCGCCGAACGCAACGTCGCCGGCACCACCGACCTCACCGAGGCCGTGGCGCGTTACGCGTTCAAGTTGATGGCGTACAAGGACGAGTACGAGGTCGCGCGCCTGTACACCAGCGGCGAGTTCCAGCGGAAGCTCGAACAGCAGTTCGATGGCGACTACAAACTCAAGTTCCACCTCGCCCCGCCGCTGCTGGCGAAGAAGGACGCGCAAGGCCGCCTGATCAAGCAGGAATTCGGTCCGTGGGTGTTCACCGCGTTCAAGTGGATGGCGAAGCTGCGCTTCCTGCGCGGCGGCGCGTTCGACATCTTCGGCAAGACCGAGGAGCGCAAGATGGAGCGCCAGCTGATCGAGGATTACTTCCGCACAATCGAAGGCCTGCTCGGCAAGCTCGATCGCGGCAACGTCGATCTTGCCGCCGAGATCGCGAGCATTCCGGAGCACATCCGTGGCTACGGCCACGTGAAGGAAGACCACCTGCACAAGGCCAAGGCCCGCGAAGCCGAACTGCTGAAGGAATGGGACAACCCGCTGCGCATCGTGAAGGTGGCGTAAGACGCGATACCGGTGCGCCCTGCATCGGATACGCAAAAAGCCCCGCTTCGGCGGGGCTTTTTTGTGCGTGTTGCGCGGTTCGTTCGTGCCGAGCGCAGCGAAGTCGAGGGATGAGCGGGCCCGTAATCCCCTGCGCGCCCTACCGCCCCGGCCCCACATCGATGAACTGCAGGAACTCCGCGCGCGTGCGCGCGTCCTCGCGGAAGCTGCCGAGCATCTTGGAGGTGATCATGCTCACGCCGCGCTTGTGCACGCCGCGCGTGGTCATGCATTCGTGCGCGCCTTCGATCACCACGCCCACGCCGCGCGGGTGCAGCACATCCTGGATCACCTGGGCGATCTGCGCGGTCATCTTTTCCTGCACCTGCAGGCGGCGCGCGTAGGTCTCCACCACGCGGGCGAGCTTGCTGATGCCCACCACCTTGCCGTCGGGCAGGTAGCCCACGTGGGCCTTGCCGATGATCGGAGCCATGTGGTGCTCGCAATGGCTTTCGAATTCGATATCGCGCAGCACGATCATCTCGTCGTAGCCCTCGACTTCCTCGAACGTGCGCTTGAGGTAGTCGGCCGGGTCCTCGCCGTAGCCGCTGAACCAGTCCTGGTACGCCTTGGCCACGCGCTTGGGCGTGTCGAGCAGGCCTTCGCGCAGCGGGTCGTCGCCGGCCCAGCGCAGCAGGGTGCGCACGGCGGCTTCGGCCTGTTCGCGGGTGGGCTTGTCGTCGTGGGCCATGGCGCGGGCCTCGAAGTGGGGGACGGGAATGCTACTCCACCGGGCGCGGCGGCGAAAAAGACGCCGCGGGGCGGGATTCACTCCCCGCGGCGTGAAAGGCGGTGGGCCACCGCCTGACGGAATGGAACCGAAGCGCCGACGGCGACACGCGTGAGGGAGGGGAGCACGTGTCGCCGCCGGCGTCGGCAGGGGAGCGGTAAAGCGTCAGCGCGAGGCGACCTTCTCGCGCAGCGGCACGCGCGTGGGCCAGCCGCCGGCCATCGCCTTGTACAGCGCGACGGCCGAACTGGCACTGCGCGTGCGCGCATCGGCAAAGGCTTCCTGGGCGTTGAGCTGCGTGCGCTCGGCATCCAGCACTTCGAACAGGTCGGCCGCGCCGGCTTCGTAACGCACGCGCGCCAGGCGCGCGGCGGTGGCGCTGTCGGTGGCGGCCTGTTCCAGGTGCTGGTCCTCGACGCGGGCACGCGCATAGCGCACCAGTGCGTTCTCGGTGTCCTCCAGCGCCAGCAGCACGGACTGCTGGTAACGCGCCAGTTCGCCCTCGGCGTCTGCATCCGCGGCGGCGATGCGTGCGCGCACGCGGCCGATGTCGAGGAACGACCAGTCGATGCCCAGGAACGCCAGACGCGTTTCGCTGTCGCGTTCGAACAGCGCGCTGGTGTCCACCGCCTGGCTGCCGATCAGACCGCCCAGAGTGAAGCGCGGGAACAGGTCGGCGGTGGCCACGCCGATGCGCGCGGTGGCCGCATGCAGTCGATGCTCGGCGGCGATCACGTCGGGGCGCTGGCGCAGCAGTTCGCCCGGCGTACCCGGGTCGAGCCTGGCCGACAAAGCCGGCAGCGGCTGCACCGGCGTGAGGTCGGCGATCAGCGCGTCGGGTGTCTGCCCGGTCAGCACCGCCAGGCGATGCATGGTGACCGCCACCTGCGCCTCCAGCGCGGGCACGCGGGCCAACGTGGCTTCGAGCTGCGCGCGGGCGCGCGAGGTGTCGAACTCGGTGCCGCGGCCGGCGTCGAAACGCGCCTGCACCAAGCGCAGCGTCTCGCGCTGGTTCTCGGAGTTGTCGCGTGCCACGCGCAGGCGTTCCTGCAGGCCGCGCAGTTCGACGTAGCTGCGCGCCACCTCGCCGACGATGGCCACCTGCAGCGCGTCCAGGTCGGACGCCGTGGCCCAGGCCTCGGCGCGCTGCGATTCGACGTTGCGGCGCACGCGGCCGAACAGGTCGAGCTCCCAGCTCACGTCGGCCTGCGCGCTGTAGCTTTCGACGTCGCGATCCGCGCGGCTCACGCCGGGGCTCTGGTCGGCGCTGAAGCGCTGCTCGCCGCCGCTGGCGCTGGCGGTGACCGTTGGATAGCGATCCAGCTTGGCGTTGCGCAGCAGCGCATTGGCGCGGTCGTAGCTGGCCAGGGCGATGCGCAGGTCGTGGTTGGCGGTCAGTGCTTCCTCGACCAGCCGCGTCAGCAGTGGATCGTTGAAACTGCGCCAGAACTCGGCGTCGGCCTGCGGCGTGGCGGCTTCAGTCGTGTCCGCAGCAGCGGTGCCGTTTGCGGCCACCACCGGTGCTTCGTCGCGCGCGAACGTCGCCGGCGTCGACACCGTCGGACGCACGTAGTCGGGACCGACGGCGCAGGCGGCCAGCAGGGCCGCCGCAACGCCGAGGGTGAGGGTGCGGATCACCATGGCAGGGTTTCTCCCAGATGGAAGTAGCCGCCGGTCGGGCCGTCGGCATCGAGCAGCGCCATCGACACGCTGGTCTTGGCGCCGGTGGGAATGTCGATCTCGCCTTCGCCGGCGTTCATGTCGGTCTTCACGTAGCCCGGATGCACGGCGTTGACCTTGATCGGCGTGCCGCGCAGTTCGTAGGCCAGGTGCACCGTCCACGAGTTCACCGCGCTCTTGGACGCGTTGTAGGCGGGGATGCCCTTGAACTCGTAGATCGGCGAGGCGGGATCGCTGTGCGCGCCCAGCGAGCCGAGCACGCTGGATACGTTGACGATGCGCGCGGCCGGCGCGCTGTGCAGCAGCGGCAGGAAGGCCTGCGTGGTGGCGACCACGCCGAACAGGTTGGTCTCGAACGTTTCGCGCCACGCCTGCAGCGGCTGCAGCGACGGCTTCGTCTGGCGCTTGTCCTCGGCGACGATGCCGGCGTTGTTGACCAGGATGTCGAGCCGGCCGTGGCGGCGCGCGACTTCCTGCACGGCCGCCTGGATGCTGGCCGTGTCGGTCACGTCCAGCGCGATGGCCTCGACGGGCAGGCCTTCGCCCTGCAACTTGAGCGCGGCCTCGACCGCGCGGCTGCGGTCGCGTCCGGCCAGCAGCGTGTGCACGCCGGCCTGCGCGAGCTGGCGCACGGTCTCCAGGCCGATGCCGCGCGTGGCGCCGGTGACCAGCGCGACCTTGGAACCGTTGGTGGGGGAAATGGACATCGGTTGCTCCAAAAATCAGGAACGAGTGGAGAGAAACGAGGAACGAGTGGAGGAGTCGGCGAGTGCTTTCACTCGTTTTCCGCTCCTGCGCACTCGTTCCCCGCTCGATCAGGCTTCGGTCGTCGCGGCGTGGCCCGCGTGCGAGGTCACCGTGGACGTGCCATGGCTCACCAGCGGGCGGTTGGCCAGCTTGCGCAGCGCGACGTAGAACACCGGCGTCAGGAACAGGCCGAACAGGGTCACGCCGATCATTCCGGAGAACACGGTGATACCCGTGGCCTGGCGCACTTCGGCGCCCGCGCCGTGCGAGATCACCAGCGGCACCGTGCCGGCGATGAACGCGATGGAGGTCATCACGATCGGACGCAGACGCAGGCGGCAGGCTTCAAGCGCGGCTTCGACGATGCCCTTGCCCTGCATTTCCAGCTCGCGGGCGAATTCGACGATCAGGATCGCGTTCTTGCACGCCAGGCCCATCAGCACCACCAGACCCACCTGCACGAACACGTTGTTGTCGCCGGTCAGCCACACGCCCAGCAGTGCGGACAACATGCACATCGGCACGATCAGGATCACCGCCAGCGGCAGCGTCCAGCTTTCGTACAGCGCGGCCAGCACCAGGAAGGCCAGCAGCACGGCCAGCGGGAAGATGATCAGCGCCGCCTTGCCCTGGGTCGCCTGCTGGTAGCTCAGGTCGGTCCACTCGATTTCCATGCCGTTGGGCAGGACCTGCTGCGCGAGCTCCTCGATCTTCTCCATCGCCTGCGCCGACGACAGCACGCGCGGGTCGGCTTCGCCGAGGATGTCGGCGGCCGGGTAGCCGTTGTAGCGGATCACCGGGTCGGGGCCGTAGGTCTGGGTGACCTTCACCATCGAACCGATCGGCACCATCTCGCCGTTCTCGTTGCGGGTGCGCAGGTTGGCGATGTCCTCGACGCTGTCGCGGTACGGACCGTCGGCCTGCGCGATGACCTGCCAGGTGCGTCCGAACAGGTTGAAGTCGTTGACGTAGGCCGAACCCAGGTAGGTCTGCAGCGTGTCGAACAGCTCCGTCAGCGGCACGCCCTGCGCCTTGGCCTTCACGCGGTCGACCTCGGCATCGAGCTGCGGCACGTTGGCCTGGTAGCTGGAGTTGATGAAACCCAGCCCCGGCGTCTGCGCACCCGCACCCTGGAAGGATTGCACCGCGCTCTGCAGCGCGCCGTAGCCCAGGTTGCCGCGGTCCTCGATGAACGCCGAGTAGCCCGAACCCGTGCCAAGGCCGTCGATCGGCGGCGGCAGCAGCGAGAAGGCGAAACCTTCCTGGATCGCGGAAATCTTGGCGCTCAGTTCGGCGTTGATCTCCGTTGCGCTGCGGCGTTCGCCGAAGGGCTTGAGGTTGATGAAGGTGACGCCGTAGTTGGGCGTGTTGATGAACTGCAGCGGATTGAAGCCGGGGAACGCGACGTCGTTCTGCACGCCGTCGATGTTCATCGCGATCTCGCCGATCTTCTTCAGCGCCGCGTCCGTGCGCTCGATCGAGGAACCCTCGGGCATCTTGATGCCGGCGATCAGGTACGACTTGTCCTGCGTCGGGATGAAGCCGCGCGGCACCACCTGGAACATCAGGCCGGTGGCCAGCAGCAACGCCGCGTAGACCACGAACACCGCGCCACGCTTGCCCAGCGCCTTGGACACGCCGCGCTGGTAACGCTCCGAACTGGTGTTGAAGAAGCGGTTGAACGGGCGGAACACCCAGCCGAAGAGACGTTCGATCAGGCGCGACAGGCCATCCTTGGGCGCGTCGTGCGGCTTGAGCAGGCGGGCGGCCAGGGCCGGCGACAGGGTCAGCGAGTTGATCGCCGAGATCACCGTCGAGATGGCGATGGTCACCGCGAACTGCTTGTAGAACTGGCCGGTCACGCCCGACAGGAACGCCATCGGCACGAACACCGCGCACAGCACCAGCGCGATCGCGATGATCGGCCCGGACACTTCCTTCATCGCCAGGTGCGCCGCTTCGAGCGGCGTTGCGCCGTCCTCGATGTGGCGCTCGACGTTCTCCACCACGACGATGGCGTCGTCCACCACGATGCCGATGGCCAGCACCAGCCCGAACAGCGTCAGCGTGTTGATCGAGAAGCCCAGCAGGTACAGCGCGGCGAAGGTGCCCACCACCGACACCGGCACGGCGATCAGCGGGATGATCGAGGCGCGCCAGGTCTGCAGGAACAGGATCACCACCAGCACCACCAGCAGCGTGGCTTCCAGCAGCGTCGTGATCACCGACTTGATGGAGTCGCGCACGAACATGGTGGTGTCGTAGATCGACTTGTACTCGATGCCCGGCGGGAAGCGCTTGGACATCTCGTCCATGCGACGGATCACCTCGTCGCGGATCTGCAGCGCGTTCGCGCCAGGCGCCTGGAAGATGCCGATGGCCGCGGCGTTCTGGCCGTCCAGCCGTGCGCGCATGCTGTAGTCGCCCGCGGCCAGTTCGACTCGCGCGACGTCGGACAGGCGCACCACTTCACCACCCTCGCCCGTCTTGAGCACGATGCCGCCGAACTCCTCGGTCGTGGCCAGGCGGCCACGCGCGTTGATCAGCGTCAGCGATTCGCTGCCGTTGGGCATGGGCTCGGCGCCGAGCTGGCCCGCGGAGACCTGGATGTTCTGCTCGCGTACGGCGCGCAGCACGTCGCTGGCAGTCATGCCGCGCGCGGCGACCTTGTCCGGATCCAGCCAGATGCGCATGGCGTAGTCGCCGCCACCGAAGGCCTGGGCATCGCCCACGCCCGGGATGCTGGCGAGCTGGTCCTTCACGTGCAGGCGCAGGTAGTTGCGCAGGTAGAGCGTGTCGTACTTGCCGCTGGGCGAGGTCAGGTGCACCACCATCAGGAACACCGGCGACTGCTTCTGCGTGGTCACGCCCTGTCGCCGCACGTCCTCGGGCAGTCGTGCCAGCGCCTGGCTGACGCGGTTCTGCACCCGCACGGTGGCCTCGTCGGCGTCCACCTCCGGATTGAAGGTCACGGTGGTGGTCAGCACGCCGTCGGAGCTGGCGACCGACTTCATGTACATCAGGCCTTCCACGCCGCGGATGGATTCCTCCAGCGGCGTGGCGACGGTCTCGGCGATGACCTTGGGGTTGGCGCCCGGATACACGGTACGCACCACCACCGAGGGCGGCACCACTTCGGGGTATTCGCCGATCGGCAGCAGCGGGATCGAGATCAGGCCGGCGGCGAAGATCACGATCGACAACACCGCGGCGAAGATCGGCCTGTCGATGAAGAACTTTGAAAAGTCCATGAGGGTTCCTTGCGCGGCACGAAGCCGCAACGGTCCTGGGCGATGCGGTGGCGCATCGCCGGTTGGTTCTGCTTTTGGCCCCCTCCCCTGCTTGCAGGGGAGGGTTGGGGAGGGGTGAAGCGGCGTCGCTGCCGTCCATGGCAAAACGTCATGGTCTCCGGTGAGTCCTGCCCGGCCATCCATGGCCGGTCGTTCGGCAGTGCCGCGTAAACGACCTGCCTCACCCCTCCCAACCTCCCCCTGCAAGCAGGGGGAGGGGTCAGATCACTTCGACGCCTACTTCATCGCCACCTTGGCGTCCGGCTGCGGTGCAGGCGCGCCCATCGCGATCTGCTTGGGCGAGACCGGCATGCCCGGGAAGAACACCTTCTGCACGCCGTGCACGATCACCTTGTCGGTCGGCGCCAGGCCGGAGTTCACGACGCGCAGGCCGTCGACGACCGGGCCCAGCACCACGTCCTTGCGCGTGGCGGCGTTCTTCTCGCCCAGCACGTAGACGTACTTGCGGTCCTGGTCGGTCAGCACGGCCTTGTCGTCCACCAGCATCGCCTTGAACTTGCCGCTGCCCTGCAGCTGCACGCGGGCGAACAGGCCCGGGGTGAAGATGCGGTCCGGGTTGCGCAGCACGGCGCGCGCGCGGATGGTGCCGGTGCTCGGATCGACCTGGTTGTCGACGAAGTCGACCGTGCCCTCGTGCGGATAGCCCTGCTCGCTGGCCAGGCCCACGCGCACCGGGTTCTGCGTCGAGGCGCGCTCGCCCTTGCGGGCCAGCTCCTGATAACGCAGGAAGCTCTGTTCGTCGCTTTCGAAGTAGACGAACACCGGATCCTGCGAGACCACGGTGGTCAGCAGTGTCGAGTCGGCCTGGGCGAGGTTGCCCTCGGTGACCAGCGCGCGTCCGGCGCGGCCGTCGATGGGCGAGCGCACGGTGGTGAACTGCAGGTCCAGGCGCGCGTTCTCCAGTGCCGCTTCGGCGGCACGCACGGCGGCATCGCCCTGCGTGCTGGCGGCACGGCGGGTCTCGAACTCCTCGCGCGAGATCGCCTTGGCTTCCACCAGCGTCTGCGCGCGCTTGTCCTGCATCTGCGCCAGGCGGGCTTCTGCGCGGGCGCGTTCGAGGTCGGCCTCGGCCTGGGCCAGGCGCGCGCGGTACGGACGCGGGTCGATGACGAAGAGCAGGTCGCCCTTCTTCACTTCCTGGCCTTCCTTGTACGCCACCTGCTGGACGTAGCCGGACACGCGCGGACGCAGTTCGACCGTCTCGATCGCGGTGACGCGACCGGTGAACTCGTCCCAACGGCTGACTTCCTTGCTGAGGACCTGCGCCACGCTGACTTCCGGCGGCGGCGGCATGCCGGCGCCGGGCTCGGCCTGGCTGCTGCACGCGGTGGCGATGGCCGCCATCAGCAGACCGGTCGCCAGGGCGAGGAATGGAATTCCGGTTCCGGACCGGGCTAAAGCTTTGCGGGGGGTCATGGCGAGCGTTCCTGAGTTGTTGTGGTTATTTGTTGTGGTTATCTGGAGTGATCAGGCTCCGCAGCAGCGTGCGCGCGTCCTGCAGACAACGTGATGGCAGCAGTCCTGCCTCCTCCGTGTCGGTCGCCATAGCGACGGGTGCCGCTTCGCGTTGCGTGGGGTCCTGCAAGTTCGTCGAATCAATGGACGCGGAATCGACATCCGGCGTGACAGATGCCGGCGTGACGTCGCCGAAACGCACCACTGCCTGCGCCGGCTGGGTGCCGTCGGGTTCGACCAGCGCCAGCGCGCGCTGGCCCACCGAGAGCGCGCTGGGCCACTGTTCGCAGGCGTGCGCGCGATTGAGTTCGGTGCACACCGGGCTTTCGATGGCCAGCAGCTGCACGCGCACGCCGAGGGTGCGGGCCTCCTCGTGCAGCACGCGCGCGAGCATGCGCAGCGCCGCGGTGGCAATGGACCGGTGCCCGTAGCCCGCCCACGGCCGCTCCGCGCCGGGGCCGCCGATCAGCACGTAGGTGCCGCCGCGGTCGGCCTCGGCCAGCAGCGGCAGCAGGTGCCGGGCCGCCGCCAGGTGCGGCAGCAGGTCCTCGTCCAGCGTCTGGCGCAGGAACGCGGCGGGATGATCGAGCAGGCGGCCGCGCGTCATGCCGCCGGACACCGCCGCGATCACGCCGCCGATGGGACGGCCGAGCTTGCGCAGCGCCTTGGCCAGCCGCGCGCCTTCGGCGTCGCTGCTGACCGAACCAGCCACGATGCTCAGGTCGGCATCGGCATGCTTGCCGCGCAGGCACTGCAGGCCGGCCTTGTCGCGGGCGACCGCGATCACCGGCCGGCCAGTGGCCAGCGCGGCCTCGACCACGCCGCGACCGACCCCACCGGTGGCGCCCAGCACCACCACGGGAGCCTTGGCCAAGCGCGACCTGGACGCCGTGGCCTTGGCGGCAAGCGGGGTCATCACCGGCTCCAGTGTCCCGAATTCGGGATGGTTTCTCCCGCGGGCGGGACGGTGTGGTGCCGGGTGAGGGAGCGCATCAGCGCCCCGACCACCGGCAGCAGCAGCATGGCGCCCGGCAGGGCGAGCACGAAGGCCAGCACCCAGGCGAGCATCCAGAACTCGTCCGGACCGGCCGCAAGGCCTTGCTGGACCACGATCAGCGCGACACCGACCAGCGCCGCCATGGCGGCCAGCATGACCGGGAGGAAGACGTAACGGGCTTGGCGGGGGGTGAGCATGGGGGAGCCATCCGGGGAACCTGCGGCACAGACTAGGCCTGCAAATGGCACTTGATTAGTCCGACTTCGAGGGAATAATTGTCCCGTCATCGGTCCAAATTACCCTTCAGCCGGACCGTTCCCTCCGCTGAGCCAACAGGAGCCCCCCACCATGGCCCGCGATCTCAACGACACGCTCATCTTCGTCAAGGTGGTCGAGCACGGCAGTTTCATCTCCGCCGCCCGTGCCCTGCAGCTGCCCAAGACCACCGTCAGCCGCAAGGTGCAGGAGCTGGAATCGCGCCTGGGCGCGCAGCTGCTGCATCGCACGACACGCAAGCTCGGCCTGACCGAAGCTGGCAACGTGTACTACGAACACTGCCAGCGCATCGCACGCGAACTGGACGAGGCCGAAAGCGCCGTCGGCCAGCTGCAGGGCGGTCCGCGCGGATGGCTGCGCTTCACCGCGCCCTACTCCGTCGGCATCACGTGGATCGCGCCACTGCTGGGCGAATTCCACGCGCGCCATCCGGAAGTGCGCGTGGAGATGGTGCTGACCAACGAGCAGGTCGACATCATCGACAAGGAACTCGACGTCGCATTGCGCGTAGGCAGCCTGCCCGACTCCAACCTCATCGCCCGCCGCCTGGCGACGTTCCGCACGCAGGTCTACGCCAGTCCCGGCTACATCGCGCGCCACGGCGAACCGCTGCATCCGGACGACCTGCAGCACCACCGCACCGTCGCGCCGTCGAAGGCACGCCGCAACGGCGCGTTCTACTGGACCTTGAACGACGGCCAGCGCGCGATCGACTACCGCATCGATCCGGTGCTGGTGGCCAACGATCCCGGTCCGCTATGCGGCGCGCTGCTGTGCGGCGAAGGCCTGATGCTGGCCGCCGACGTCACGGTCAAGGCGTATGCCGAACAGGGCTACGTGCAGCGCGTGCTGGCCGGCTGGACCGGCCCGGAATACGAGTTCAACGCCGTGTTCCCGCGCGGCCGCGTGCAGTCGCCGAAGGTGCGCGCGTTCGTCGACTTCCTGGTCGAGCGCCTGAACTTCGACGCCGACTACATGCAGGTGCTCTGCCCCAACGTGCGTGCGCGTTACCAGGCCGCGGAAAAGGTAGCCGCCGACGCGATCAACGCCGAACTGGCGAAGGTCGCCAAGCAGACGGAAGTCAAGGCCAAGCGCAAGTCGAAGGCGGAAGAAGAACCGGTCGCCGCCAGCGAAGGGGAGGATCCGGCGCTGGTGTAATGCATCGGGCAACGCCAGCCCGGCGCTGGCGTTGCCATCCTGGTTTCCCTTCGCCGCTTGCGCGGCTGGCGCTGGACGTTCAGTCGTCCCAGTCGCGCTCGTATTCGCGCAGCGCCTTCATGGCTTCGCGATCGTGTTCGGCGCGGTCCTTCAGCCATTCGCGGTAGGCCTCGCGTTCGTCCTTGTCCCGCTCACGCCAGTACTCGGCCTCGGCCTTGTCGCGTTCGCGCCAGTACTCCGCTTCGGCCTTGCGCGACTCGCGCACCCATTCGTCGTGACGCTTGGCGTCCTCGCGCGCCCATTCGGCCCATTTCTTCTCGTGCTCGTACGGGTCGTCGGCATACGCGGGCGCGCCACCGGCGAGGGCAAGCGTCAGTACCAGCCATTGCATGCGTTTCATGGCGTCGCTCCGCGGAAGGTGCGTCCGATGGTCGTCGTCGCGCGCTGAACGTCTCCGGACTGCGGCCGTTTGTTCGAGCGTGAGGCCGTGGTGAAGCCAGGCGGTCTTGACCTCGGTCCGACCGCGTCGACGTCATCCTTGATGGGCCCCGGACAATCACGCGCCGATGGCGCAACGGGGGTTAGTGTCACCGCCGGTCTGAACAGGGAATCGGACATGAACCTCAGAATCCAGAGTCTGCCGCCCGGGTGGCAGATAGAAGCATTGGGCCCCTCGCGTGAAAGACGCGACTGCTGCATCCGCATCGTCAATCCCGAGGGCCGGGAGATCACGTACGTCCACAAGCCGTTCCAGTTCGCATGCGACCTCACGCGACAGCTGGCCTCGGAACTGCGGGCGTCCGAACGCCTGGACCATGTACGCCCGAACAGGGAGCCGGGCTACGTCGATGCCGCGCCGCACCTGATCGACGGACACCTGCCGGAGGGCCTGTCGGATACGGAGATTCCGGCATCCCGAGGGTGAACCAGTCCATCGGGTGATCAGCCACGCCGGCACATGCGTTGCCGGCCAGCCAGACGAGGAGCTCCCATGAGTCAGCCAGTGCAGAGTCTGCCGCCCGGTTGGAGACTGGAGGCACACGGCCCCTCCTGTGGATGGAGGGACTGCACCATCATCCTCACCAGCCCGCGCGGCTCGCAGGTTTCGTTCGTGCATCGCGCCGATCCGGATGCCTGCGAGATGACCGAGCAGTTGCAGCGGGACATGTTCCCCGGAGTCCAGATCGAGTCGGATTGAGCGTGCGAGCGCCCGGCGGCGCCGGGCATCGAACCGATTCCAAAGACGTTGCTGGATGACGCCTTTCCGGTAAGGTTCCACGCCCGTGCCCGCCGGGCACGTTGCACGCCGCACCGGCATGAGGAACGCGCGCCGCCATGGGTACAGGCTTCGACGGCAACGGGGGCACCGGACGCCGCAACAACGGGCAGGACCCCGAGTTGCTGCGTCGCCTGCTGCGCGCCAAGGACCGCATGGATGCCGCCTCGCACGAGCAATGGCCGGTGCGCCGGCTGGCGCGCGTGAGCGCCGTGTCCGAGGCGCACTTCGCGCGCTCGTTCAAGGACGCCTTCGGCGTGCCGCCGCACCGTTACCTGCTCACGCGCCGCATCGAACGCGCCAAGGCCCTGTTGCGCGACACCGACCAGCCCATCCTCGACATCGCCCTGCAGACCGGCTGGAACAGCCTGGGTACGTTCGGACGCACCTTCCGCGACATCACCGGCGAAAGCCCGGGCGAACTGCGCGAACGCACGCAGGCCGCGCAACAGCCGCTCGACCGCATCCCGGCGTGCTTTCTGGCTGCCGCGCACCGGCCGGATCTCACTACCGCAGTTTCGGAGAAGCGACGCCAGGAGGCGGCTGCTACAAAAGCGCCCACACCAACCACGGAGGTCACATGAACCAGGGCATCGGAGTGATGGGTCTTTACGTCCGCGACCAGGACGAGGCATTGCAGTTCTACGTCGGCAAGCTCGGCTTCCAGGTGCACACCGACGTGCGCAACGGCGACTACCGCTGGCTCACCGTGCACCATCCGGAGCAACCGTCGCTGCAGCTGGGCCTGTTCAAGCCGCAGGCGCCGGTGCTGGACGACGCCACGGCGCAGACCGTGCGCGAGATCGTCGCCAAGGGCGCGATGCCGCCGCTGGTGCTCAACGTGAACGACTGTCGCGGCACCTACGAGCGCCTGCGCGCGCAGGGCGTGGAGTTCACCCAGCCGCCGGAGGAGCGCTATGGCAACGTCGACGCGAACTTCCGCGACCCGTCCGGCAACGGCTGGAAGATGATCGAATCGAGGCGGCCGGCATGAACTGGAACAAGTGGATCCGACAGGCGCATCGCTGGCTCTCGATCGCCTTCACGGCGACGGTGATCCTCAACCTGGTCGCGCTGGCGCAGGGCTGGCAGGCGGTGTGGGTGGGCATCCTCGCGCTGGTGCCGCTGATCCTGCTGATGATCAGCGGGCTGTACCTGTTCGCGCTGCCCTACCTCACGCGCGGACGCAGTGCGGCCGCACCGGATCGCCCGACGGCGTAGCGGCACGCCGATGAAGGCGTCGTTCAGGCAGTTCACCCCGATTTGATAGCCAACGCGATCTGCTTCGTGCAGTGAGACGGTGCGAGCGCCGTCTCCCGCACACACGTCGGGATCGCCATGAGACATCTGGTCGCTGGATTCGCCGTGCTCGCCGCCGTTGCGCTGGCGGCGGGCACGGGCACCGCTTGGAACAAGTACCTGCGCACGCCCTCGCCGGACCCGCAGCCGATGCCGTCGCACCTGATCGCGCTGGAATCGGAGGCGGGCCAGTCGCTGCTGGCCGACAGCCGCGCCATCGCCGACTACCCCAGCCTGACCACGAATTTCGTGCCGCAGTCGCGCCGCGCGTTCTGTGGCGTGGCCAGTGCACTGACCACGCTCAACGCGGCCGGTGCGACGCAGACGCCGCTGGACCAGAAGGCGCTGTTCGCCGATCCGGACGTGAAGGCGCACCCGCTGAAGGTCAGCTTCACCGGCATGTCGCTGCGCGACTTCGGCGAACTGCTGCGCGCGCACGGCGCCAACGTCACCGTGGTGCACGCATCCGAAAGCAACGTCCGCGAGTTCCGCGACATCGTCCGCAGCAACCTCGCGCGCGAGGGCGACTACCTGCTGGTGAACTACCAGCGCAGTTATCTGGGCCAGACGCCGATGGGCCACATCTCGCCCATCGCCGCGTACCACGAAGGCACCGACCGGCTGCTGGTGCTGGACGTGGCCGCACACAAGTACCCGCCGACCTGGGTGGAGCTGGAAACGATGTGGGAGGCGATGTACGCGCCGCTCAATCCGCAGACCTCGACCACGCGCGGCTTCCTGGTGGTGCATGCCGACGGGGCCGGCGCCGACGCGGCGGCCACGTTCGCGGAAGCGGACTGAGTTTCAGCGCGCGCGCAAGCGCCACGCCAGGCCGGACACGCGCGCGGCGTGGCGGTCCAGGGCGGCACGCAGCACAGCCTCGCCCGCGCACACGTGCAGTTCGCGACGCGCGCGGGTGATGGCCGTGTACAGCAGCTCGCGCGAAAGCGTGCGCGCGTCCTGCCGTGGCAGCAGCAGCCACACGCTGTCGAACTCCGAACCCTGCGCCTTGTGCACGGTCATCGCGAACGCACCGGTGTGAGCGGGCAGCGAGGCGGGGTGGAAGCCGCGCACGCCCTCGCTGCCGCCGGCGAACCACGCCACCGGCAGTCCCGAGGCGTCGTGCTGGCACACGCCGATGTCGCCGTTGAACAGGCCGTGGCGGTAGCTGTTCTCGGTGACCAGCAGCAGGCGTCCGTGGAAGTACGGATCGCGCTGCGCACCGGCGAGCGCCTCCTCGATGCGCTGGTTGAGATGCGTCGCACCGGCCGGTCCTTCGCGCAGTGCGGTGAGCAGGCGTGCACGCGCGGCGATGGCCAGCGCGGGCAATGGCTCGGTGGCGGCGATCAGCTCGCGCCACGGCGCCAGCAGCGCATCGCGCAATGGCTGCGCGAGCGGATCGACAGCGTCCTCGTGGTATTCCACGCCGCGCAGCTTCTGCGCATGCAGCAACGCGACGGCGCGGTCGGCATCGCCGTTGCGCATGGCGTCGGCCAGCGGCGCCAGGTCGAGTTCGGATGACTGTCGCCAGCCACGGCGCAGGTGCGCGCGGTGTCCCGCCAGCGGCGCCTCGTCGGCCTGCGCGAACAGATCGCCCGTCGGCGGCGCGCCC
Organism: Lysobacter sp.; assembly: GCF_035655815.1. Classification (NCBI taxonomy): domain Bacteria; kingdom Pseudomonadati; phylum Pseudomonadota; class Gammaproteobacteria; order Lysobacterales; family Lysobacteraceae; genus Lysobacter; species Lysobacter sp. Next base: position 35,987 of record NZ_DASRTS010000013.1, on the reverse strand, counting down.
AGCAAGGGTGCCAGCGCACTTTCGATGGGCGCCGGCAACGCGTCGCCGTCGCCGGTGGCGGCCACGATCGCCGCCAGCACGTCGCCGGCTTCCACCGACGGCAGCTGGTGCGGATCGCCCACCAGCACCAGCGAAGCGCCATCGGGCACCGCCTCGGCGAGCTTGCACATCAGCGGCAGGTCGACCATCGAGGCTTCGTCGACCACCACCATGTCGTACGGCAGCGGATGATCCGCGTCGAAGCGGAAACGCGGCCGGTCCGGAATGGTGCCCAGCAGGCGGTGGAGCGTCTGCGCCTGCAGCGGCAAGGCATCGCACAGTTCCGGATCGACACCGGCCGTGCGCAGCTGCGTCGCGGCGTGCTGCAGGCTCTGCGCCATGCGGTCGGCGGCACGGCCGGTCGGCGCGGCCAGCGCGATGCGCGGCATGCGCCCCAGTTGCCGCTGCCGTGCGATCGACAACAGCAGCAGGCGAGCGAGCGTGGTCGTCTTGCCGGTGCCGGGGCCGCCGGTGAGCAGCAGCAGCGGCTGCACCAGCGCCAGCGCGGCCGCGCGCGCCTGTCCGCCATCGTCCGCATTGCGGCCGCGCCCGTGCGGGAACAACTGCGCGAACAGCGGCTTCAGCGACGCCAGGTCGCCAACGTCCCTGCCCTGCCCCGCCAGCGCGCGCAGGCGTGCGGCGAGGCGGCGCTCGTATTCGCGATAGCGGCGCAGGTAGAGCAGGTCGCCTTCGAGCACCAGCGGCACGTCCGCCGGCGCGGGCGCGTCGGGTTCCGGCGTGGCCACCCAGCGCGAGGCCTGCAGCGCGGCGCGCCAGCGGTCCGCGTCGGGTGCGTCGATGCCTTCGGGCGGGTCGCGCAGGTCCAGTCCGGCATGGCCCAGGCTGACCACCCACGTGGCCAGTTCCGCGGCGCGCAGCACCTGCGGGTCGGTGTCGGGCTGCAGGCGCTGCAGCGTCGTCGCAAACGCGCGGTCCACCACGCGCAGCGGAGAGTCGAACAGCACCGGCCGACTCATGCGCGGCCTCCGTTCGGCGCGAACAGGGCGTCGGCCGCTTCCACCAGTGCCGCATCGAAGCGCGGCGCGATCACGCCGCGCGCGGGGTCGTCCGGCTCTAGGCCGCGGCAGAACACGTAACGCACGCCGCCGAAGTCGCGTGCGTAGTCGTAAGCCGCCCCCAGGCGCAGCCGCAGCCAGCGGTGCAGCGCGACCACGTACAGCAGCGCCTGCAGGTCGTACTCGCTGTGGCGCATCGCCTGCGCCAGCGCGTCCTCGCCGTAGTCGGGCAGCAGGTTCGACTTGTAGTCCAGCACGTAGATGCGGCCGTCATGGCGGTAGGTCAGGTCGATCTTGCCGTTCATCAGGCCGGACAGGCTCGGCCAGGCGCCGAAACCCTGCCGGTCCGCCGCGACGCCATGGCGATGCAGCAGCGCGAGCAGCGCGGCGGTGTCGGTGTCGGCCAGGGTGAAGTGGAATTCGAGTTCGGACAGGCGCGCGGCCGGCGCGAGTTCGCACAGGCGCACCGCCGCCGCGCCGTCGGTCGTCGGCAACGGTGCGTTGAGCGTGCGTGCGATCAGCGGCGCGAGTTCGCGCACGCCGTCTTCCAGGTCGGCCTCGGCATAGTCCTGCGCGCGCAGCGCATCCACCAGCGGTTTGTGCTGGCCTTCCGGCACGTCGCTGCCATCCACGTCGCACCAGCGCGCGAAGTCCACGCGCTCCAGCGCCAGATGCAGCGCGTTGCCGAAGCGCGTACCGCCGAAGCGTACCGGCGCGAGGGGCACGGCGGCAGCGGCGAGCGGCCGTTCGTCGTCGGCGGGCGCTTCCTCGACCAGCGCATTGGCGCCGTGCGGCCGCTGCCGGTGCAGCTGGCTGAAGCTGTGGATCCACCAGTCGCGGCGCAGCACGCGATGCGCCACGCGCGGTTCCGGCACGGCGGGCAGCGGTGGTGGCGGCAGGCTCGAAGGCTGTGCCATCGGCAATCCCTCACTCATCACGAAGGCATCGCCCAGCGCCTCGATCAGCGTCTCGTTGGGAGCGTTGCCGCCCAGCAGCCGATGCAGCGCGGTGTTGCCGCTGGACGCCAGCGCGCCGCCGCACAGCCACAGCGCGTCGCGCGCGCGGGTGAGGCCGACGTAGAGCAGGCGCATGTCCTCGGCCTTCTCTTCCTCTTCGGCGCGCCGGCATGCGTCCTTCCAGGGCAGTTCGTGGCCGTGCACGAAATCCGTGCGCCACTGGCGCACGCGCCGGCCGGCGTCGTCGTGGTAGTCGATGAACTCCCTGCCGCGACCGTTGCCGCGGCCGATGCCCGCGAACGGCAGGAACACCAGCGGGAACTCCAGGCCCTTGCTCTTGTGCAGGGTGAGGATCTGCACGCGGCCCGCATCGGATTCCAGGCGCGGCCACTGTGTCTCGTCGTCGGCGTCTGCATGCGTGATCGCGCCCTGCAGCCAGTCGAGCTGGCCCTGCGGCCCGAGCCGGCGCGAGCGCGCTTCCTGCATCAGTTCGCCCAGTTGCAACAGGTAGGTGAGCTCGCGCTCGCCGTCGGCACGGACCAGCAGCTGCGAGGCCTGGCGAGCCAGCACGTCGGCGAGGAGCGCCTGCGGGCCGTGGCGCTCCCAGCGCAGGCGCCAGTGCATCAGCTCGTCCTGCCAGCGGCGCAGCGCCTCGCCGTCGTCGTCCAACGCGCACAGCGCGGCGGCATCGAAGCCGAACAGCGGCGTGGCGAGCAGGGCGCGCAACCGGCGCTCGTCACCCGGCGCGGCCAGCGCGAGCAGCAGCATCAGCAGCATCTGCGCCTGTTCGCTGGCGAAGATGCTGCCGCGCCCGGCCGTCACGGCCGGAACGTTGCGGCGCGCGAGTTCCTCGCGGATCGCGGCGCCTTCGTCGTGCGTGCGCACCAGCACCGCGAAGTCGCGCGGCTGCAGCGTGCGCAGCCGGCCGCGGTCCACACGCTGCGCACGGCCCTTGCGGCCGCGATGCAGCAGGTCGCGGATCGCATCGGCGCACAGCTGCGCGGCGATGCGGATGGAGTCGCGCTTGTTCCACTCCTTGCCGGTGTCCTGCCGCGGCGGCACGCGATGGAAGATCAACGCGCGCGCCGGTGCATCCTCGATCAGCAGGTCCTCGTCGCAGGCCTTGCCGCCCGCGCCGGTGGACAGGAACCCGATGCCCTGCCCCAGCACGCCCTGCGGCGCCGCCTCGAACATCGCGTTGACCGCCGCCAGCACGCACGGCCGCGAGCGGAAGTTCTCGCGCAATGGCGCCGCCAGCGCAGCGCTGCCGCGGGCCAGCAGGTAGGTCTCGACGTCGCCGCCGCGGAAGCGGTAGATGGCCTGCTTGGGATCGCCGACCAGCAGCAGCCCGCCTTCGCCGAACAGGCGCTCGAAGATGGTCCACTGCCGCGCATCGGTGTCCTGGAACTCGTCCACCAGCACCAGCGCGAACTGCTCGCGCAGCGCCGCGGACAGGCCCGGCGCCACGTTCGGATCGACCGCGGCTGCGTGCACTGCGTTCACCAGGTCGTCGAAATCCACGTAGCGGTAGGCCTGCTTGTCGGCCGCATCGCGCCGGCGCGCGGCGTCACGCAGCGCGTGCAGGCGTTGCACATCGGCCGCCTCCGTCGCGCGCAGCCAGGCTTCGACGTGCACCAGCAACGCCGGCTCCGGCAGCGGCGCCTTGGAACTCTTCAGGTAGGCGCGCTCCAGCCCCGCATGGGTCAGCCGCGACAGCAGCGGATGCGCCCGCAGCGGCTGCGTGCCGTCCTGCGCCGCGAGCCAGTCGAACAATTCGTCGACCGGGATCGCCTTGTCGCGCGCGCTGCTCAGCACGCGCTTGCGGTTGGCCTCGATGAGTTCCGCTCGCGCCTGCTCGCCGGTTTCCAGATAGCCCTGCCACAGCGCATCCCACGCCCGCGCGCACGCGGCGACAGCGTCGTTTTGCGGTGCGAGCGGCAGCAGCGGTTCCGGCGACAGCAGCGTGCGCATCGCCTCGGCCAGCGCGTCCACGCCGCCGAAATGCGCCTGCAGGAACGCGGCACCGGCCGGGTCGTGCGCAAGATCGCGCCACAATTCCACCGCCAGCAGACTGCGCTGCGCGGCGTTGCCGGGCATCACGTCGGGCGCGAGCAGCGGCTGGCCGGTTTCCAGTGCGTGCTCGGCCAGCACGCGCTGGCAGAAACCGTGGATGGTGGTGATGGCGGCCAGGTCCATCTCGCGCGCGGCGCGTTGCAGGCGCAGGCGCAATGCGTCCAGCGATTCGCGAGGTTCGTCGTGCAGCGCCGCGTGGATCAGGCGGCGCAGCAGCGCGGTCTCGGCGCTGTCGCCGGGGACTTCCGCCGCATCGCCTTCGCGCCATTGCTGGGCCAGTTCGGCGGCCTGCTGCAGGCGCAGGCGCACGCGTTCGTGCAGCTCCTGCGTGGCGGCGACCGTGTAGGTGACGGCGAGGATCTGCGGCACGCGCAGGCGGCCAACGATCACCGCACGCGCGAACAGGCCGGCCAGCGCATACGTCTTGCCGGTGCCGGCGCTGGCCTCGATCAGGCCGCGCGCATCGAGCGGAGTGTCGAAGACGGTGGCGCTCATGCCAGCGCCTCCACATCGACCGGCGCTTCGCCGCGCAGCGCCGCGAACACCGCATCGGCGAGCGCGACAAAACGCGCCTGCGATTCCGCATCGTCATCGAGGAAGGGATCGCGACCGCGCAGCGCCAGCCGCGTGGCCGGCGATGCTTCGGCCGCGTCCTGCTGCCAGTCGCTGCCCGCCCAGCAGTCGCGCGCAGCCTTGAGCGCGCCGTCCTCGCCCTTGTCCGCCAGGGCCAGCACGTAGCTGTAGCCAGAACGCGGCAGGAATGGCAACGGCGTGTGCAGCGCGCGTTCGCGCAGCGCACGCAGCGAGTCGAGGATGGCCGGCACCTGCGACGCGTCGAGCGGCGGCTGTTCCAGCCATTGCGGCTCCTCACCGTCGGCGGGCCGCGCGAGTTCGTACAGCGACAGCCCGGTCACCGCGGCGCACAGGCGATCCAGGCCGTGCCGCACCGCGTGGCCGCCATGCAGCCCCTTCGGACGCAGGGCGACACGAAGCACGCGGTCGCCGTGCACCTGGTCGAGCGTGGCGCGCAATTGATGCGCACCGCACTCGATGCTGACCGGCACGCGGGCGCTCTGCGCGCCGAAGCCAGACTCCAGCGCAAGAAGCGCGAAGGGTTCGATCTCCTCGATCACCTCCGCCACCGTGGCCAGGCCGTCCGCACCGGGCGCCGCCTGCGCGCGCGCCAGCAGGTGCGCGTGCAGCGCCTTCGCATCGGGCCGGCGCTGCGCACACAGCCAGGCCCCGAACACTGCCTGGCGCAGGCCGTACTGCTGGAGCGCGTCCGGTGCGCCGAGCGGTTCGTGCTCGGGCAGCGGCGGCTCGTCCTCGGGCAGGCGCAGGCCCAGTCCGTCCTGCAGGTACACCGCATGCGGGCGCATCAGCGCGCGCCGCACGCGGTCCATCGTGACGATGCTGGTCGAATCCACACGGCGTTCCGGCAACCACAGTTGCGGCGGCGCGAACGGGCCGGGCAGGTCGGCGCGCGGCGCCTCGTTGGCGGCCGGAAACCAGCGCGCGTCGAAGCTGAAACGGCGCGGCTCATGGGCGAGGCCTTCGGGCAGATGTTCGCCTTCGTGCGGTGCGCCGAAGGCCGCCGGTGCGAACGGCTGCAGCGCATGCCGCACCACCAGCGCCTCGCGCACCGCTTCGGGCTCGCCGGCGTGGTAGCGCGCGGCCACGTCGAGCAGTTCGCTGACCACCGCCGACGGTTCCCGCCGCGAGTTGTCGCGCGGATCCATGCCGCACCAGCTCAGGTACAGCACGCGGCCGGCGGAGGCGAACAGCTGCAGGAACAGGTAGCGGTCGGCATCGCGCCGCGAAGGATCTCCGACCCGGCGCTCGCGCGTGTCCAGCGCGCGGGTAATGCGGTTGAGCGGGTCGCGCGGATCGCGCGCGGGAAACGCGTTCTCCTCCATGCCCAGCAGGCAGATCGCGCGGAACGGAATCAGCCGCATCGGCACCATCCGGCCGAAGCACACGCCGCCGCTCAGGAACGGTGCGCGTGCATCGGCGCTGCCCAGTTCCGCGCGCAGATGTTCCAGCACCACGGCGTGTTCGACCGGCGAATCGAACTGCGCGATCGCCGCGCCCTGCGCGAATTCCGCGATGGCCTCGCGCAGGCGGCGCAGCACGACCGCGTCGGCTCCGTCGCGCTCTGCGGCGAACGCGCCGTCCAGCAGGTCTTCCAGCGCCTGCTGCCACTGCAGCGGCGACTGCGGCTGCGCCAGGCGCACGCGGGCCATGCGCAGCACCGCGAGCAGGCGCAGCAGCGCGTCCAGCGTGTCGGCGGCTTGGCCTTCGAGTTCCGGCCAGGGCGCGACGTCGCCGATGTCCTCGTCGCTGCCGCTGGCATAGCCCAATAGCAGCCGGTCGAGGGCGAACTCGAACGTGTACGCACCGTTACCTCGCCCTGCGTCGTCTTCGCGCGCACGGTCGAGTGCGTCCAGGCCCCAGCGCGCGCCGGCCTGCTCCAGCCAGTCCTGCAGCGCGCCGCGGTCCTGGTCGTCGATGCCGAAGCGCGCCGCGACCGCGGGCACGGCCAGCAGGTCGAGCACGTCGACCAGGTCCGGCGCGCGCAGCGGCAGTTCCAGCAACCGCAGGAAGGCTTCGGCCAGCGGCGAGCTCGCCAGCGGGCTGGTGTCGGCGATGGTGTACGGCAGCTCGCGCGAGGTGCCCAGCGCGCTGCCGAACACGGCCTCGATGTGCGGCGTGTACAGGTCGATGTTGGGCGCCAGCACGGCGATGTCGCGCGGCTGCAGCGGTTCCTCGCCATCGCGCGGTGGCGATTCCAGCAGCGCGCGCAGCTGGTCGTGCAGCACCTGCACTTCGCGCAGTCGCGTGTGGCAGGCGTGGAACTGCAGGCTGGCGTCGTGCCGGTCGACTTGGTTACGGGGCCAGGAACGCCGGGACTCGGGACTCGGGACTCGGGACTCGTGGCCTGCGCCTGAGGTTTGCGCCGCGCGCCCGGAAGCACTTGTCGTTTGCTCGGCGGTCGCAGATCCAGGCGCTGCTGTTGCCGTTGTCGTTGCGGTTGCCGCCTCCGGGTCCCGGATCCCGAGTCCCGAGTCCCGCAAACCAGCCAGCGGCGCACGGTTGTCCAGCACGTCCGCCTGCAGGCGTCCGAGCAACGTCGCGTGCGTGGGTTCCGCATGCGGCGCCAGTTCGAAACTCGGCACCCTCGCCTCGCCGCCGACCAGCGCGGCGACGAAGTCCCGTCCGGCCTGGCCCCATGCGGCCAGCAGCGGATTGGGAGCGCCATCGCCGTCCAGGAAGTCGTCGTCGCTGGCCGGCTGGTACGCATCCCAGCGCGACAGGTCGCCCCAGAACGCCCGGGCCGGCGTGTGCAGGTAGAAGTGCTGCTCGCCGGCGCGCGCCTGGCTGGTGATCAGGCGCAGCACGTCGGGCGAGACGTTCTGGCAGGCGAACACGAACAGCCGCGGCGGCACGCCGTGCGGCACGTCGCTGCCGTCGTGGTCGAAACGGCGCAGGTATTCGTCGATGCGTTGCGCACGATGCGCGCGGCCACGCGCGATGCGGCGCCACAGCGCCGCCTGCCAGTCGTCCGCATCCTTCGGGCCGCGCTCCCAGCGCAGCAGCCAGTCGCGGCGCCAGGCCTGGTAACGCTCGTAGGTTTCCGCCAGCGCTTCGGCCAGCGTCCACGCGCGCAGCGGATCGTCGCCGGTGAAGCCGGCCAGCGCCTGCGGTGGCGCCGTGCGCAGTTCGCGCAGCAGGTGCCAGCGCAACGTGTCGGGCGCCAGGCGTTCGGATGCCGGCGCATCGCCCAGGTTGGCGTCGAGCACGCGGTCGACGAACTCGCCCGGCGTCAGAAACACCAGATTCGCGCAGATGCCCAGGCGCTCGGCCAGCACCTGCTGCAGCCACCGCCGCATCGAGAACTGCGGCACCAGCACCACGTCAGGACGCAGCCAGTCGCCGTCGGCGGGCAGCGTCGCCACCTGTTCGGCCAACAGGCCAGCCAGCACGTCCAGAGCGTTGGAATGGTAAAGACGGAAGTCGGGGCGGCTGGGCATCGCGTTTATCTTGCCGGAGCGCCGTCGCGCGCGCCGAGACGCGATGTTTAAGCGGCCCCAAAAACGCGCGTCGACAATGGCGCCGATCCCGTGCTGTCGAGGATCACCGGGGAACCTGCCACAATGCCGGTTCCCGTTCAGTCACCTCCGGCCAAGCTGCCGAGCCTTGCTCCGCAGCCGACCTTCCACGCCCTCGCGCATGAGCCAGCCCGGTCCCATCGTCCGCCTCAGCCAGCTCCGCCTCGATCGCGGTGGACGCAGCGTGCTGCGCGACATCAGCCTGGACGTTCCGCGCGGCAGCATCGTCGCGGTGCTCGGTCCGTCCGGCAGCGGCAAGTCGACGCTGCTGTCCGCGCTGACCGGCGAACTCGCGCCGGCATCGGGCACGGTCGAAGTGCTGGGTCAGCCGGTGCCGCAGGGCCGCCGCGCACTGCTCGAGCTGCGCAAGGGCATCGGCGTGCTGTTGCAGGGCAATGGGCTGCTGACCGACCTCACCGCGGCCGAGAACGTCGCCCTGCCCCTGCGTGCGCACACCCACCTGCCGGACGCGGTGATCCGCCGGCTGGTGCTGATGAAGCTGCACGCGGTCGGCCTGCGCGCGGTGGCCGATGCGTATCCGCGCGAGCTGTCCGGCGGCATGGCGCGTCGGGTCGCGCTGGCGCGCGCACTGGCGCTGGATCCGCCGCTGATGATCTACGACGAGCCGCTGACCGGCCTCGATCCCATCGCCTCCGGCGTCGTGATGGACCTGGTCCGCCGCCTCAACGACACGCTGGGCCTGACCAGCGTCGTCGTCACCCACCACGTGCACGAAACCCTGCCGGTGGCCGACCACGCCATCGTGATCGCCAACGGCGGCATCGTCTTCTCGGGCACGCCGGCCGAGCTGGAAGCCAGCCAGGACCCGTTCGTGCGCCAGTTCCTGCGGGGCGAACCGGACGGGCCGATCGCGTTCGATGCAGCCCCCCGCAGTTCGGAGGCCGCCTGATGCCCTTCGTCGCCGCCACCCGCTCGCTTGGCCGGGCCGGCCTGTTCGCCCTGTCGGTCCTGCGGGCCTCCCGGCCCACCGCCGACTTCTGGCGCGAGCTCGTTCGCGAAATCTACAAGATCGGTGCACGTTCGCTGCCGATCATCGTCGTTGGTGGCGCTTTCGTCGGACTTTCGGTCACCCTGCTGGGCTACCGCGCGCTCGAGACGTATGGTGCGACGGCGCAGGTCAGCGCCCTGCTCGGCCTGGGCCTGTACCGCGAACTCGGCCCGGTGCTGACCGCCCTGCTCTTCGTCGGCCGCGCCGGCAGCTCGATCGCCGCCGAACTGGGCCTGATGCGCGCCACCGACCAGATCACCGCGCTGGGACTGATGGCCATCGATCCGATCGGCAAGGCCGTGGCGCCGCGCTTCTGGGCCGCGGTGCTGTGCGTGCCGCTGCTGACGGCCTTCTTCATCAGCTCCGCGATCACGGCCAGCTACTTCGAGTCGATCCACGTGATCGGCCTGGACAACGGCACCTTCTGGCAGGTGCTACGGGACAGCGTCGATTTCACCGACGACTTCCTGATGGCCTTCGTCAAGGCGGCGGTGTTCGGCGGCACGTCGGCCCTCGTGGCCGCCTACGTCGGCTACCACGCCGAGCCGACCATCGAGGGCACCTCGGTGGCGACCACCCGCGCGGTGGTCAACGCCTCGCTGCTGGTGCTGATGTTCAACTTCGTCATGTCGGCCTTTCTCTTCCAGTGACTTTCAGACACGGACCAGTGCAAACGAGCGCGGATAGGGCCCTGCCGTTTGGGCCTTATCGGCCTTCATCTGCGTTCATCCGCGTCGAAAGGGCTTTCAAGGAAACACCATGAGCATTCGCGCTCCCCGAATCGAATTCGCCGTAGGCGCCTTCCTGCTGCTGGCACTGGCCTCGCTGCTGGTGCTGGCCCTGGCCTCGACCAACGGTCGCTGGGGCGTGGGCGGCGACACCTACGAGTTGACTGCCCGCTTCTCCACCATCGGCGCCCTGCGACCCAACGCGCCCATCAAGATTGGCGGTGTTTCCATCGGACATGTCGCCAAGATCGACGTCGATCCTGTCAAGTTCGATACCGTTGTCACCCTGGCGGTGAACAAGCGCTACGACAAGCTGCCCGCCGACACCGCCGCCAGCATCCTCACCAGCGGCCTGCTGGGCGAGAGCTACGTCAACCTGGCCCCGGGCGGCGACCCGGAGACCCTCAAGCCAGGCGACGAGCTCTACCTGACCCAGTCGGCCGTGGACCTGATCCAGCTGGTGGGCAAGTACATGTTCAGCGGCGGTGGCGCCAAGCCCGCCGACAATGCCGCGCAGGACGCCGGCCAGACCGCCGTGCCCGATTACCTCCAGGGCGATACCGCCCCCAAGGACGAGACCCCGACCCCATGAAGCGCACCCCACACCGTTCGCTGACCCTGATCATCGCCGCCGCGCTGGCCGTGGCGGCCCCCGCCGCCGTGCTGGCCCAGGCCGCGGCACCCGCGCCGGCCGCCACCGCCGCACCGGCCGGCTCGCCCAGCCAGCTGGTGCTGAGCAACAGCACCCGCATCTTGGCCACGCTGGAATCGCGCCGCTCCGAGTTCATGCAGAACCGCGCCGCGCTGCGCGACTTCATCTCCAGCGAGTTCGACAACATGTTCGACCGCGACTACTCCGCCCGCCTGGTGCTGGGCGTGCACGGCCGCGGTGCCTCGGACGCTGACGTGAAGGTCTTCGCCGACGCGCTGGCCGACAGCCTGATGCAGCGCTACGGCTCCTCGCTGCTGGACCTCAACACCAAGCTGAAGGTTCGCGTGAAGTCCGAAACGCCGCTGCGCGGCGGCGCCATCGTCAAGGTCTCCAGCGAGTACCTGCGCCAGGGCAACGAGCCGGTGCCGGTCGACTACCTGATGCGCAAGGTCGGCTCGCAGTGGAAGGTGTTCGACGTGATGGTGGAAGGCGTCAGCTTCGTGCAGACCTTCCGCAACCAGTTCGACGCGCCGCTCAAGCAGAAGTCGATCCCGCAGGTCGCTGCCGACATCAAGGCGGGCAGGCTGCAGGCGCAGGCCGCAACGACCAACTGACATGACGACCGCGACGGTCCGCCAGGACGGTGACACCCTCGCATTCGGCGGCGCGCTCGACCGCGCCGCCGTCGCTCCCCTGTGGCCCCAGGTCCGCAATGCTGCCGCGCGCCGCATCGACCTGACGGCCGTCGACAGCGTCGACAGCGCCGGCCTGGCCCTGCTGGCCGAACTGTGCGAGCGCCTCGGCATCGCCGAGGTGGTCGGCGAGCCGCCCGGCCTGGCCGAGCTGCGCGCCGCCTACCGCCTGGACGCCAGGCTCGGCTTCGCCGGCTGAGCCGCGACACTCCGTTCCGGCCGTGGCCGCATGACGCCCGGCCGCGCCTTCCCCGAGCCCCTTAAACTGCGACCATGCGCCCCCACGCACCCCTCATCGCATTCGTGCTCGCCTGCGTGCCGCTGATCGGCGACGCGCAGATCCTCGTCCGTCCGTTGTCGGGACAGCAGCGCGAAGCCTTCGAGCGCTGCATGAAGGCCGCCGGCGAGAACACCGAGGCCGTACGCGCCTGCGTGAAGGCCGCGCAGGACGGCGAACCGGTGCAGGCCCCGCCGCCGGAAACCACGCCGCCGACGCAGCCGATCGTGCCGCCGAGCCCGACGCCGGAAACCGTGCCGCCGGCGACCACCGAACCCGCGCCCACGATCCCGCCCAGCGAAATCACGCCTCCGGACGCGCCGCCGCCGACGGACATCCCGCCGACGCCGACCGAGCCCGCAACCGAACCCGTGCCGCCAAGGGACGAAGGTGATGCGCGCACCGATGCGGAGCGCGACTACGACGCCCTCTACGGCGAGTACGGCGACCCGAACCTGCCCTCACCTGCTGCCGCGCCCAGCACCTACGACCCGTGGGAGCGCTACAACCGGCAGATGCACCGCTTCAACAACGCGGTCGATCGCACCGTCGCCAAGCCGCTCGCCCGTGGCTACGTGAAGGTGGTGCCGCGCCCGTTCCGCCTGGGCGTGAGCAACTTCTTCAACAACCTCGGCCAGCCGGTGTCCGCGGTCAACGCGCTGCTGCAGGGCAAGCCGAAGCAGGCGGGCCAGTCGCTGGGCCGCTTCCTGATCAATTCCACGCTGGGCATCGCCGGCATCTTCGATCCGGCGTCCGACGCCAAGCTGCCCAACAAGAGCGAGGACTTCGGCCAGACGCTGGGCGTGTGGGGCTGGAAGAAATCGCGCTACGTCGAGCTGCCGCTGTTCGGCCCACGCACGCTGCGCGACAGCTTCGGCATGGTCGGCGACGCACCGCTGAGCCCGCTGCGCCAGGTGGAAGCCGACAACATCCGCATCCCCTTGCAGGGCGTGCAGCTGGTCGACGTGCGTTCGCAGTTGCTGGCCACCGACAGTTTCCGCGAAGGCGCCGAGGACGACTACGCGCTGGTGCGCGACGCGTGGATGCAGCGCCGCGACTACCAGATCTTCGGCGACCGCATGAACGGCGACGACAGCGACCAGCTGCCCGACTACCTGCGCGAAGAGAACAACCCGACCGTGCCGGTAGACGCGATGCCAGTGATGCCGACCGACGTGAACTGAGTTTCGCGCAAGGTGCTGTTTCGAGAAGCGGGCCGATGGCCCGCTTTTCTTTTGCGGGATTCGTGAGGAAGGGGCGTCGGTGCATCGCATCCCCCTTTTGAAAAGGGGGATCGAGGGGGATTCGCTTCTGCGCATTGGCCGCAGTGCTGCAAGCGTGTCGGCCCTTCTCTCCTCTCCCCCAACCCCTCCCCATCAGGGGAGGGGAGCAGGCATCGCTACGCTGAATTCGCGAGAGCAGGTATAGGCATCGGTACCCGGACGTAGCGAGCGCGACACCGATGCAACCGTCGGCGCCAGACCACGGCGTTCTTTCCCCTTTGGAAAAGGGTGATCAAGGGGGATTCGCTTCTGGACATTTGGCCGCAGTGCTGCAAGCGAGCCGGGCCTTCTCTCCTCTCCCCCAACCCCTCCCATCAGGGGAGGGGAGCAGGCATTGCTACGCTGAAGTCGCGAGGGCAGGTATAGGCATCGGTACGTGGACGTAGCGGGCACGACACCGGTGCAACCGTCGGCCGCTACACCACGATGCTTTTTCCCCCTTTGGAAAAGGGGGATCAAGGGGGATTCGCTTCAGTCGCCCGAGCCCGACCGCTCCAGCGGCAACGGCAGCACCTGTTCTTCCGGCGTCAGCTCGGACGACAGCGTCTTCTTGCCTTTCACGCCCAGCTCGACCAGGCGCTGCGCACGCGGGATCACCGCCTGCCTGGATTCGGAGAGCTTGCTGCGCGCATCGGTGAATGCCGTGTGCGCGTCGGTGAGCTTGCGGCCGACCACGTCGAAATCGGACAGGAAATTCTGCAGCGCGTCGAGGACCAGGCCGCCGGCCTTGCTGATCTCGATGGCCTGGCGCTGGATCTTGTCGCGCGTCCACAGGCGCTCGATCACGCGCAGCACCGCCATCAGCGTGTTGGGCGAGGCGAACACGATGCCGCGCGCGAATGCATCGGTCTGCAGCGCCGCATCCGAACCCAGCGCGGCCGACAGCGCGCCTTCGATCGGCACGAACGCCACGGTGACTTCAAGCGCGGATTCGCCCACGGCCCGGGGGTAGTTCTTGTCGGCCAGGTCCTTCATGTGCTGGCGCAGCGCAACGGCGTGGCGGCGCAGCGCATCGTGCTGCTCTTCCGGCGTTTCAGCGTTCATCGCCTGCTGCCAGTCGATCAGGTTGACCTTGCTGTCGATGACGATGCGGCGATCGCCCGGCAGGCGCACCACCACGTCGGGGCGCAGGCGTCGGCCGTCGTCGTCCTCGCTGGTGGACTGGCGGTCGTAATGCGTGCCTTCCTCCAGCCCGGAGCCGCGCAGCACGCTCTCCAGCATCAATTCGCCCCAGTCGCCGCGCACCTTCGCGCTGCCCTTCAGCGCGCGCGTAAGCGCCGATGCCTGCGCGGCCATGTCCTGGTTCAGCGTCTTCAGCTCGTTCACCGCGCCGGTGAGCTCGGCGCGCTGCTTGGCTTCCTCGCCGTAGACGGTGTCCACGCGCGTGCGGAAGGTGTTGAGCTGCTCGGCGAACGGCTTGAGCAGCGTTTCGATGTCCGACTTCGACTGCTGCGTAGCGTTGCGCACGTTGTGTTCGAACTGCGCGCCGCGCTCCTCGAACGTCTTGCCCGCAAGCTCCGCGAAGGTGGCCGACAGCTTCGACTGTGCGGTTTCAAGGAAGCCCTTGATCTCGGCCTTGGCCTGCTCGGCATGCGCCAGGTTCGCCTCGGTCTGCGCCTGCTTCTCGCGCAGCTGCAGCAGTTCCGCGCGCAGCGCGGACAGCTCGGCACGCTCCGCATCGAAGCGCGCGCGCAGGTCGGTCAGTTCGGTTTCCTTCGATCCCAGTTGCGCCGAAAGGCCGGTGCTGGCGGCGGCGTGGTGCTCGGCGCGGGCGCGGGCCTGTTCCAGCTCGGTCGCGATGCGTGCCAGCTCGCGATCGCGCGATTCCAGATCCGCATCACGCTCGGCCAGTCGCACCTGCAACGCGGACAGTTCGATGGCCTTGGCCCGCTCGGCTTCACGCAGCGTGGCCACTTCCATGCCGTCGGCGCCGTGCTGCTGGCCTCGCGCCAGCCGCGTGAGCAGCCACGCCACGTAGGCCAGCATGATCACGATGACGGCGCCGGCGGCGTAGATCAGCGTGTCCATGGATGCGGCCTCTTGCGGTTCGATACACGGTCCAGTGTATCGGCATGCATCTCAGGAGTTGAGACCACGCGCGACGCCCTTGCGCATGCGGCGCGTTGCAGCGCGACGTTCAGTCCAGCACCCGGCAGAACACCGCCTTGAGGTAGCGCGATTCCTGCACCTGGGCCAGCCACGGGTGGTCGGCGCCGGCGCCGGCGATCTTCAGCACCTGCACGGTGCGGTTCGAATAGAACGCGGCGCGGCGCAGCATGTCGAGGAACTGCTCCTCGCTGACCAGGCCGGTGCACGAGAACGTGGCGAACAGGCCGCCGGGCTTCACCACGCCCAGGGCCAGCTTGTTCATGTCGAGGTATTTCTTGAGCGCCGGGATGACCTGCTCGCGGTCGCGCGTCATCTTGGCCGGGTCGAGGATCACCACGTCGTACTGGTCGCCGCGGATGCCGGCGTCGCGCAGCCACGGGAAGATGTCGGCCTGCACGAAGCGCGGGCGCACGTTGTTGAGCTTCGCGTTGCCCTTGGCGATCTCGATCACGTCGGCGTCGATGTCCACGCCGGTCACTTCGCTGGCACCACGCACGGCGCTGTACACCGCGAAACCGCCGGTGTTGCAGCACAGGTCGAGCACGCGTTTGCCTTCGACCTGCTGCGACAGCCACTGGCGGTTCTCGCGCTGGTCGGCGAAGAAGCCCGTCTTGTGCGCACCGGCCGGATCGGCGCGGAACTTCACGCCGTACTCGGTGATCACCGCCGGCTGCACGGGCTCGCTGCCGCGGAAATCGAACGACTCCTGCTTCTGCACGTGTTCGTCGGCGAAGCTGTAGAAGCGGCAGCCCGGAAACTGCTGCTTCAGCGCGTCGTAGATCCATTCGCGATGGCGGAACATGCCGGCGCTGAAGAACTCCACCACCAGCAGGTCGCCGTAGCGGTCCACGACCAGGCCCGAGAGCCCGTCGCCCTCGCTGTGCACGACGCGCCAAGCGTCGCTGACCTCGTCCAGCTTCAGCACGTCGCGACGCAGCGACACGGCCTCGGCGATCTTGCGCGCGAACCAGTCCGCATCGACCTGGATATCCGGATGGGTCTCGAGGATGCGCACGGCGATGCGCGAGTGGCCGTTGTAGAAGCCGCGGCCGATCCAGTCGCCGTCCACACCGATCACGTCGACGATGGCGCCGGGCTTGGGCCGCTGGGCGGGCTTTTCGACGAGGCGCTGGAAGATCCAGGGATGGGTGGATTTCCAGGCGTTCTTGAGGCGTACGGCGGGGAGGGGGGTATTCATCGCGGCATTTTACGGGGTTGGCGCCGGTTGGCCGGTGATTCGGGGTTATTGGTGACTGCGAAGAGCGAATCTCCCCCGGCCCCTCTTTTTCAAAGAGGGGAGAGGTGCGCGCTGTCGTGGATGAGAAGGTGAGGTGAAGGTGGCTGCTAAGAGCGAATCCCCAGCCCCTCTTTTCCGAAGAGGGGAAAAGGGCGCGTTCTCGGTGAGAAGGGTGAGGTGAAGGTGGCTGCTGAGAGCGAATCTCCCCAACCCCTCTTTTCCAAAGAGGGGAGAAGGGCGCGCTGTCGGGGGTGAGAAGGCTGAGGTGAAGGTGGCCGCTAAAAGCGAATCTCCCCCGGCCCCTCTTTTCCACAGAGGGGAGAAGGGCGCGTTGTCGGTGAGAAGGCTGAGGCGAGGGGGCTGCTAAGAGCGAATCTCCCCAACCCCTCTTTTCCAAAGAGGGGAGAAGAAGGCGCGCTGTCAGGGGTGGGCCGCCTGAGGTGAGGGAGGCTGAGATGAGCAAGGCCGAGGTGAGAAAGCTGATGAGGTGGCCTGAGTGAGGTGGCCTGAAGTGAGCGAGGAAGACAATCGAGCGGATAGCCCGACCAACCCGCTGTTCTTCCCCCTTCGAAGAAGGGGGACCGAGGGGGATTCGCTGTTGCTCCACCTCGCAACGCCGCCACCGTAACGATCGGCCCATCCGCCCACCTGAGGGACGCTCAAGCCCGCGAGGGGCCGCTTGCATTCGCCGCGCACGGGCGCAACCTCCTCCTCATGCACCTGCCCACGCCCGAAGCCGTCCCCGACACGCCCGAGCAGCGCAAGGCCGACAAGCGCCGCTGGCTGCGCGCCTTCAACCTCAGCCTGGCCTTCGTGCTGGTGCTGATCGCCGTGTTCAGCGCGCAGGGCCACTTCGACTTGGCCGCCTGGACGGTGCAGCCGTGGTCGTTGGAGGGCCTGCGCGGCGTGCTGGCCGCGCCTCTGCTGCACGGCTCGTTCGAGCACGTGGCCGCCAACGCGATCGCGTTGCTGATGCTGGGCACGCTGGCCGGCGGGCTGTACCCCCGCGCGACGCTGCGCGCGCTGCCGCTGCTGTGGCTGGGTTCCGGGCTGGGCGCGTGGCTGCTGGGCGATCCCGGCAGCCGGCACCTGGGCGCGAGCGGACTGACCCACGGCCTGATGTTTCTGGTGTTCGTGCTGGGCCTGCTGCGGCGCGACCGCGCCTCCATCGCCGCGGCCATGCTGGTCTTCATGTTCTACGGCGGCATGCTGCTGACCATCCTGCCGCGCGAGCCGGGCGTGTCCTGGCAGGCGCACCTGGGCGGCGCGATGGCGGGCGTGCTCGCCGCTTGGCTGCTGCAACGCATCGACCCGCTGCCGCCGCGCAAGCGCTACAGCTGGGAAGACGAGGAAGAGGCGACCATCACCCCGCTGTCGGACGAACTGGAACCTCCGCCGCCGCGCGAGGTGCCGGTGCTGTGGAACCGTCCCGACCGCCAGCACGGCGTGGTGCTGCGCTTCCGTCCACGCGACGAGTGACCCGTCGCCCTGCGGCATTGGCGGCGCCCCGGGCGGGTGCTAGCGTCCGGGCTTTCCATCGCCCGGACCGACCGATGCGCCGCATCGCGCTGCTCAGCCTCGCCCTTGCCCTTACCGCCTGCCAGAAGGCGGCGCCGCCTGCCGCCACGCCGGCGCCGGTGAAGGAAACGTACGATGCCAGCGCCAGCGCCGATGCGCGCCGCATCGAGGCGGACGTGCGCTTCCTGGCCGACGACCTGCTCGAAGGCCGCGAAGCCGGCACCCGCGGTTACGACCTCGCCTCGCTGTACGTCGCCCAGCGCTTCCGCGCGATGGGTCTGGCGCCCGCGGGCGAGGACGGCAGCTACTACCAGCGCGTGCCGATGCTGCGCGGCGTGCTGCAGGCCGAAGGCAACGAGCTGGCGATCGCACGCGACGGCACGACCCGCGCGCTGCGCTTCCGCGACGAATTCCTGCCCAGCGCCAACCTCAACGAGGCGCAGGCGGCGGTCGAGGCGCCGGCGGTGTTCGTGGGGCAGGGCGTGTACGCGCCCGAGCTGCAGCAGGACGACTTCGCCGGCGTCGACGTGAAGGGCAAGATCGCGGTGCTGTTCAACGGCGCGCCCGCGCGCTTCGACAACGACCGCCGCGCGTTCTATTCCTCGCGCCGCACCAAGGCCGAGGAGCTGGTCCGCCGTGGCGCGATCGGCGCGATCGTCGTGCAGACCGACGACGAGGAGAAGCAGTCGCCGTGGACGCGCTTCGCCGGCAACTGGAACCGCCCGTCCATGCGCCTGCGCGGCGAGGACGGCAAGGGCGTGGATACCTTCCCCGAGCTGCGCGTGAGCGCGATGGTCAGCGCCGCCGCCGCCGACGCGCTGCTGTCCGGCGGCGGGCGCAATGCCGCGCAGCTGTTCCAGGCGCTGCGCGACGGCAAGCTGCCCGCGTTCGACCTGCCCGGCACGGTGAGCCTGCGCGCGCACACGCAGATCACGCCGGTGGATTCGCGCAACGTCGTCGCACGCATCGACGGCCGCGACGCGGCGAAGAAGAACGAGTTCGTGGTGTTCAGCGCGCACCTGGACCACGTTGGCATCGGCGCGCCGGTGGACGGCGATGCGATCTACAACGGCGCACTCGACAATGCGCTGGGCATCGCGGTGATGCTGGAGGCCGCCAACCGCCTGGCGCACGGCGACACGCCGACGCAGCGTTCGCTGTTGTTCGTCGCGGTGACGGCCGAGGAGAAGGGCCTGCTGGGTGCGGAATGGTTCGCCCAGCACCCCACCGTGCCGGCCGGTTCACTGGTCGCCAACGTCAACATGGACATGCCGATGCTGCTGGCGCCGACCAGGGACGTGGTGCCCATCGGCATCGAGCATTCGTCGCTGCAGGGCGTGGTGGAGCAGGCGGCGAAGGAGATCGGCGTGGCGCTGTCGCCCGACCCCTCGCCGGAAGAAGTGGTGTTCGTGCGCAGCGACCAGTACGCGTTCATCCGCGCGGGCGTGCCGGCGGTGTACCTGGACGGCGGCTACCAGGGCGTGGACGGCGACGCGAAGAAGGTGCAGGAGGACTTCCTGCGCCAGCGCTACCACCAGCCCGGCGACGATCTGTCGCAACCCATCCAGTACGGCGACGCGGCGCGACTGGCCGAACTCAATGCCCGCATCGGCCGCCGCATCGCGGACGCACCGCAGCGTCCGGCCTGGAACGCCGGCGACTTCTTCGGCGAGAAGTTCGGCACGCCGGCGAAGACCGGCAGCGCCAAGGCCGCCGACTGACCGGGATGTGGATCGTCACCGTCGACCGGAGCGGCGGCTGGCTGCATCCCTGGTTCGCGCAACGCTGGCGCACGCTGCGCCGCGGCGGAGTGCCGCTGCGGCCGGTGCTGCTGGCCGCGGCGGCAATGGCGACGATCCTGGCGGTTGCCGCCGCACTGGAACTGCCGCCGACGCGCATCGCCGCCAGGCTGGCCGACATCGCGCTGCGGTGGCCCGTCATGGTGCTGATGCTGGTGTCGCTGATCGCGGCGGCCTCCATCGGACCGCGGCTGGCCCACCTCTCGCGCGAACTGCGCACCGGCTGGTGGGCGGCCATGCCCGTCGCGCCGCGCTGCATCCCGCTGGCGCTGGTCGCCTCGGCGCTCGTGCGCGTGGCCATCGGCGTGGCGGCATGGGGCGGGGTGGTCGCGCTGGCCGCCATCGATGCGCCGCAAAGCATTCCGCCGGCCGGCTCATGGTTGCCCGTCGCGACCGGGCTGCTGCTCGGGAGCGCGCTGGCGCTCGGGCAGGGACTGCGCCGTCCGCCCCTGCATGACGCGATGGTGCGGACGGGTCGGCGCGAGGCGCTGTTCGCCTGGACGCCGAGGAACCACCCACGCCTTCCGCACCTGGCCGACTGGCAACGGCGCACCGCGCTGGTGCGATGGCGGCTGGGGCAGGGCGGGCATTTCTGGATCATCGGTGCGTTGCTGTTGACGCTGCCGGATCGCGTCGGCATCACGCGCGCGCTCGGCCTGCTGCTGGTGACGGTCTCGTGGCTCTGGCTGGCCAGCACGCTGCGCGCGTGCGCGGATGCCGCGATCCAGACCTGGCAGCTGCTGCGCGCGACGCCGGCGACGCAGCGCGACTGGCGCGACGCCGCAATCCGCTACCCGCTGTTCGCCGCCGCCTGCGCGCTCGGGCTGGCCGTGCTGGGCGATGCCCTGCTCGGCTTCACCGGCGGGCCGTTGTCCCTCTGGATCATCGCGCTGGTGCTCGCCTGTATTCCCGTGGCGTGGCGGCTGCACAGCGCGACGCGCGGGGCCGCATGACCCACGCGCTGCACGTCGACGGACTGCACCTGGCGATCGGCCGGCACGCCGTGCTGCACGGCATCGACCTGTCGGTGGAGGTCGGCGAGTTCGTCGCGCTCATCGGTCCGAACGGCGCGGGCAAGACCTCGCTGCTGCGCTGCCTGGCGGGCGTGCTGGCGCCCACGTCGGGATGCGTGCGCGTCGGCGGCGTCGACATGGCGGTTGATCCGGTCGCCGCGCGGCAACGGCTCGGCCTTTCGGTGGAGCCGCACGCGCTGCCGCCGCTGCTGACGGTGCGCGAATGCCTGGCGCTGTTTGCCGGCGCGCGCGGACTGCAGGCCGTGCCGTCGCACGCGCTGCAGTTGTGCGACGCGCTGGCGCTGACGCCCATGCTCGACCGCTGGGTGGAGCACTGCTCGCTCGGCACGCGGCAGAAGCTGGGCATCGTGCTGGCGCTGCTGGGCGAACCGCCGCTGCTGGTGCTGGACGAACCGCTGAACGGCCTGGACCCGGTCAGCGCCCATGCGCTCAAGCAGCACCTGCGGCAGCTGTGCAGCGCGCGCGGCACGGCCGTGCTGCTGGCGACGCATTCGCTGGAGATGGCCGAGCGCTTCATCACCCGCGCCGTGCTGATGGTGGACGGCCGCCTGCACCGGCAATGGACGAAGGGCGAACTGGAAGCGATCCGCGCCGACCCGCGGCGCTCGCTCGAACAGGCGATGATCGAGGCGATGACATGAGGACACCCCGATGAAGACGCTGGGCCTGATCGGCGGCATGAGCTGGGAATCGACGGTGCCGTACTAC
This sequence comes from Lysobacter sp., assembly GCF_035655815.1. Lineage (NCBI taxonomy): Bacteria > Pseudomonadati > Pseudomonadota > Gammaproteobacteria > Lysobacterales > Lysobacteraceae > Lysobacter > Lysobacter sp. The sequence continues at coordinate 14,748 of NZ_DASRTS010000013.1, read as the reverse complement.
CGCCTGATCAACCAGACCGTGAAGGAACAACTCGGCGGCCTGCATTCGGCGCGGCTGCTGCTGTACAGCGTGGACTTCGCGCAGATCGAGAAGCTGCAGCACGCCGGCGACTGGGACGCGGCCGGTGCGGTGCTGGCCGAAGCGGCGCGCGCGCTGAAGGCCGGTGGCGCGCAGCTGCTGGTCATCTGCACCAACACCATGCACAAGGTCGCTCACGCGGTGGAGGCGGCGAGCGGCCTGCCGCTGCTGCATATCGCCGATCCGACCGGCGAGGAAATCCGCCGTCATGGCCTGCAGCGCGTGGGCCTGCTCGGCACGCGCTTCACGATGGAGCAGGACTTCTACCGCCAGCGCCTGGCTGACCGGCACGGACTGGAGGTGCTGGTGCCGGACGCGGACGACCGCGAGACCGTGCACCGCGTGATCTACGACGAGCTGTGCCTGGGCACGATCCGCGAGGAATCGCGCGAACAGTACCGGCGGATCATCGCGCGCCTGGTCGAACGCGGCGCGCAGGCGGTGATCCTGGGCTGCACCGAGATCGGCCTGCTGATCGGCGACGGCGACGCCGACGTGCCGCTGTTCGACACGACCGCGCTGCACGCCCGCCACGCGGCGCTTGCGGCGCTGCGCTAGCCCGACGGCCCACGCGCGCCAGGCAAAAATACTCGCGCGCCAGGCTCGGAGCCTCGTCGTCCAGGCAAAAAGACTCGCACGCCAGGCTCGAAACCTGGTGCGCGAGGCAAAAAGACTGGCGGATGGTCCCAGGTCGCGACTGCGACGAGCCTTTGAACCTGGCGCGTCAGTGTTATTGCCTGGTGCGCCACCCTTTTTGCCTGGGCGTCGAGTCTTTTTGCCTGGCGCGCCAGGCTCGACCACCTCGTCGACCAGGCTTTTTGCCTGGAGCGGTCCGACGCACATCCCGACAGCGCACGCTCAGCGCCTGGGGCGCCCGTCGCGGCACAGCGTCGCGGTGTCGCCGCGGGTGAAGTCGGCGGTCCAGTTGGTCTCCCAGGTGCGGCCGTCGTACGAGAACGCTTGCTCCCAGCGCGCGTGGTCCGCGTCGCGCTTGTCCCAGCGATAGCGCACCTTCACCGGCCGCTCGCCGTCGCGGTCCTCGCCGTAGAACTCGCCGACGCGGCCGTCGAATCCGCCCAGTACCGGCGGTTCCAGCACGCCGCGTTCGCTGCTGACCCAGTAGATCGACCACTGCTTCTTCTGCCGGTCGAACGTGCGCACGGTGAGGCCGGCCCATCCCCTGGTCGGGAAATACAGCTCGTCCACCGTGGCGATGCCGTCCAGGTGCGGCGACATGCATAGCGTCGCCGGGAACTCCTCCCATTGGTCGCTGCCCACGCCACGCTCCTTCAGGCGTCGCTGGTGCGTGGTCCAGCCGCCGGCGAAGTAGTCGAAGTCGCCGACGTTGCCGGTGCGCTTGAGCGTGTAGCCGGGTGGATCGGGCAGCGGCAGGGACCGCGATTCGGCGACAGCAGCCGCCGGCACCAGCAGGACGACGAACAGGATCGCGCGGGTTCGCATGGGAGCCTCCGTGACGATGCGGCGCCCGCGCAGTGGAACGCAGCCCGCGCGGCGCCTGCAGTGCCGGAACTCATGGTTCCCGTCGCACGTGGATGCACGGGGAGCCAATCGCGGATGACCTCCAAGCCGATGCGCTGTCGCAGCGCGCGGCTACACTCGCCCGCTCGACCCAGCCAGCAGGATCCGCAATGACCCAGTGGTACTTCGTTTCCAGCGCCAATTCGCAGCGCGTCGGGCCCCTCGATCCGGTGGCCGCACAGGCGCACGCGCGCCGGCATCCCAACGATCTGTGCTGGCGCGAAGGGCTGTCCGGCTGGCAGGCGGTGAAGTCGATGCCCGAATTCGCGGAGGCGACCGGCGCACAGCCGATGCACACGCCGCCGCCCGCGCCGCCGGTGAGCGGCCGCAGCGACGATATCGACTACCGCATCGTCGGCAACGACATGCAGTTCGTCGAAGTGGAACTGGACCCGGGCGAAAGCGCGATCGCCGAGGCGGGCGCCATGATGTACAAGGACGCGTCCATCCAGATGGACACGGTGTTCGGCGACGGCCGCCACACCGGCCAGGGCGGCGGCCTCATGGACAAGATCTTCTCGGCCGGCAAGCGCGTGCTGACCGGCGAGAGCCTGTTCACCACGATGTTCACGCACACCGGCAGCGGCAAGGCGCGCGTCGCTTTCGCCGCGCCGTACCCCGGCACCGTGCTGGCGATGAAGCTGGACGAGCACGGCGGCCGCCTGATCTGCCAGAAGGACAGCTTCCTGGCCGGCGCGCGCGGCGTGTCGGTGGGCATCGCGTTCCAGAAGCGCATCCTCACCGGCCTGTTCGGCGGCGAGGGTTTCATCATGCAGAAGCTCGAAGGCGACGGTTGGGTATTCGTGCACGCCGGCGGCACGGTGATCGAGCGCGAACTGCGCGCCGGCGAGCGCCTGGACGTCGACACCGGCTGCGTCATGGCCTACCACGACACCGTGCAGATGGACGTGCGCGCGGTCGGCGGCGTCAAGACGATGCTGTTCGGCGGCGAAGGCATGTTCCTGGCCACGCTGACCGGACCGGGCAAGGTATGGCTGCAGTCGCTGCCGTTCTCGCGCATGGCCGGCCGCATGCTGGCCGCGGCGCCGCAGGGCGGCGGCCAGGCCCGCGGCGAGGGTTCGGTGCTCGGCGGACTGGGCCGCATCCTGGACGGCGACAACAGCTTCTGAGCGCAGGTTTGACGGCCATGCGCGGCACGTCGAGAGCGAAGGCCGCTTGTCGGCGACGCACGCGCGACGCCGGACCGTGACGGCGCTTCTCTCCTCTCCCCCGACCCCTCCCCATCAGGGGAGGGGAGCAGGTACGGTGCATCCGGGCCACCGCTTCATTTCCCCCTTTGAAAAAGGGGGATCAAGGGGGATTCGCTTTTCACCCGCGAAGACGAACCGCAGAAATGAACGCCAGCCTGCACCCCTGCGCGGCCGCCGTCTGCGCACGGAATCCGCCTCCATCCGCATGTATGCTGCGCCGCTGATCGCCTCCGCTTTCCGTCCTACGATGACGCCGTCCCCCTCGTTGCGCCCGCTGCTCCTGACCTTCCTTGCCGTCGTGCTCGCTGCCTGCGGAGGCGGCGAAGCCGTCAAGCCGACGCCGCCGTCGAACGTCGTGGTCGCGCCGCCCGTGGCGGCGCCGAAGGTGCGCATCGGCATCGCACTGGGCGGCGGCGCGGCCAAGGGCTTCGCGCACATCGGCGTGATCAAGATGCTGGAAGCCAATGGCTTCCAGCCCGAAGTGGTGTCCGGCACCAGCGCCGGCAGCGTGGTCGGCGCGCTGTACGCCAGCGGCATGGACGCCTTCGCGATGCAGAAGACCGCCTTCGCGCTCGACGAGGCGTCGATCCGCGACGTCAGCCTGTTCTCCGGCGGCCTGGTGAAGGGCCAGAAGCTGCAGGACTACGTGAACCAGCTGGTGGGCGGCAAATCCATCGAACGCATGAAGAAGCCGTTCGCCGCGGTGGCGACCAACCTGGAAACCGGCGACCGCACCGTGTTCGTGCGCGGCAACACCGGCCAGGCGGTGCGCGCCTCCAGCAGCATCCCGGGCGTGTTCGAAGCGGTGCCGATCGGCAAGTTCCACTACGTCGATGGCGGCGTGGTCAGCCCCGTGCCGGTGGACGCCGCGCGCCAGCTCGGCGCGGACCTCGTCATCGCCGTGGACATCTCCAGCAAGGCCAGCGGCAAGAATCCGGGCAGTGTGCTGGGCAACATCAACCAGTCGATCACCATCATGGGACAGAAGCTGGGCGCGCAGGAGCTGGCGCGCGCCGACGTGGTGATCCGACCGAGCGTCAACGAGATCGGCCCCGCCGATTTCGAGCAGCGCAACAACGCCATCATGGAAGGCGAACGCGCCGCGCTGGCGGCGATGCCGCAGATCCGCGCGAAGGTCGCGCAATGGCAGAAGGCGCGCGTGGACGAACAGCTCGCCGCACGCCGCGCCGCCGACGCCAAGGCCGAGCAGGCCCGCCTGCGCGCGTTCTGCGAAGAGGAAGACCGCAAGTGGATGTCGAAGCTGCGCCGCGACCCGCAGTGCAAGGCATTGGCGGAGCAGGGCGTGATTTCGCGGTGAGGTTCTGGCCTAGGCCAGGTTTTTAGCCCCTCTCCCGTCGGGAGAGGGGTTGGGGTGAGGGGCAACGAAGCGGGAGCATCGACACACCAAGTGCCAACACGCGCTGGTTTTTCTTCTGAGACCTAAAGCGAGGTGCACTGCAAATGCGAACGTGCTCGCTTGTCCCGACCCTCACCCCAACCCCTCTCAGCCCTGCACTCCCTGCGGTCGCCGCGAGGCGAGGCGCTTTAAAGCACAAAGCCCAGTGCAGTGATGCACTGGGCTTTTTTTATGCGTTCGCTTCGTTACCCTCACCCCAGCCCCTCTCCCGAGGGTAGGACGGGCTAAAAGCATCACGCCGCTTCCGCCGCCACAAGCGGCGCCGTCCTGCGCGGACGGCTCGGGAAGGCGTGGCGCACGATGCGCCAGATCACTTCGCCGAACTGGCGCGGCAGCGAGCCGGTGTTGTAGTGCTGGCCGTAGCGGGCGCAGATCTTGCGCACTTCCACCGCCATTTCCGCGTAGCGGTTGGCCGGTACGTCCGGGTAGAAGTGGTGTTCGATCTGATGGCTCAGGTTGCCCGAGAGCACGTCGATCAGTCGCCCGCCGCCGATGTTGGACGAGCCGCGCAGCTGGCGCAGGTACCAGTGGCCGCGCGATTCGTTGCGTACGCATTCCTTCGGAAACGTCTCCGCATCGGCGGTGAAGTGCCCGCAGAAGATGATTGTGTACGTCCACAGGTTGCGCAGGATGTTGGCCACCACGTTGCCCAGCAGCACCGGCAGGAAGAAGGGGCCGGCCAGCGCGGGGAACACGACGTAGTCCTTGGCCAGCTGGCGCGCCATCTTGCGGCCCACCGGCTTGAACATGCGCCACATCTGGCGGTTGGAGACCTTGCCGTGGATCCAGCGGCCCAGCTTGAGGTTCTGGATGGCCACGCCCCACTCGAACAGCAGCGCGAACACCACCGCGATGACCGGCTGCATCAGGTAGTACGGGCGCCAGCGCTGTTCCGGGAAGATGCGCAGCAGGCCGTAGCCGATGTCGTCGTCCAGGCCGCGCACGTTGGTGTAGGTGTGGTGGCGGAAGTTGTGCGTGTGCCGCCAGTTGTCCGCGGTGCCGACGATGTCCCACTCGTACGTCTTGCCGTCCAGATGCGGGTCGCGCATCCAGTCGTACTGGCCGTGGATGACGTTGTGGCCCAGCTCCATGTTCTCGAGGATCTTGGACAGGCCCAGCACCAGCGCGCCGAGCACACACAGCGGCCACAGCAGCGCCGGGGCGAACAGCAGCGAGAACGCGCCCACGTACAACAGGCCGCGGCCGGCGACCTCGGTCCAGCGGACCCAGGCGACGATGCGGCGGATGTAGTCGGCGTCGCGCTGGCCCAGCGTGGCAACGGTGCGCGCGCGCAATGCGTCGAGCTCCTCGCCGAAGCGGTCGAGTTCGGCGGGGATGAGGGCACGGCTGCGGGATGAAGTCATGGTGCGGTTCATTACAGGTCGAGTACGAGGTCGCCGGCGGCGGCGTTGATGCACAGGCGCAGCGCGGATACCGGCTCGGCCTGGACGTCGCCAGTGTTGAGGTCGCGTGTGACGCCCGATGCCTTGCCGCACGCGCAGGTGTTGCAGATGCCCATGCGGCAGCCGGATGCGGGCTTCAGGCCCGCCGCCTCCAGCGCCGTCAGCAGCGACTGGCCGCGCGGCACGGTGAGCTGGCGGCCGCTGCGCTGCAGGGTGACCTGCGCTTCGCCGCTGTCCTCGAACGCCTGCGGGAGCGGGGTGAAGGCTTCGGCCTGGAAGCTGCGCGCGGCGCCGGACGCCAGCGTGCGCGCGGTTTCGACGAAGCCACCCGGACCGCAGGCATAGACGTGCCGCGTCGCCAGGTCCGGCACGCGCGCGGACAGCTGCGCCGCATCGATGCGGCCCTGCGGTGCCTCGCCGCCGTCGGTTTCCCGCGTCAGCAGGCAATGCACGGCGAAGTTGGCGTGCGCGTCCGAGAGCTTGAGCAGTTCGTCGGCGAAGCAGAGTTCCTCGCGGGTGCGCGCCCAGTACAGCAGGGTCAGCGGTACCGGCATGCCGCGCGCGGCGTGCTCGCGCACCAGCGCCATCAGTGGCGTGATGCCGCTGCCGGCGGCCAGGAACAGCCAGCCGCCGTCGGCCTCGCGCCAGGTCATCTCGCCGAAAGCCTGGTCGAGGGTGATCACGTCGCCCACGCAGGCGCGGTCGTGCAGGTGGGCGCTCATCCGCCCGCCCTCGATGCGCTTGACCGTGATGGCGATGCGGCCGTCGGCGCGCGGTGCCTCGCTGAGGCTGTAGCTGCGGGTCAGCCGCGCACCGCCGATCTCCACGCCGATGTTGACGTGCTGGCCGGCGCGGAAGCCGCGCCAGTGGCGGTTGGGCTTGAGCACCAGGGTCACGGCGTCGGCCGACTCCACGCGGCGCTCGACGATCCGCGCCAGCGGGCGTTCCCAGGCCCAGGTGCGGTTGACCCGACCGGCCCAGAAATCGAACACGTCCGGCGCCACGACGGCACGGACAAGCCGGCGCAGGCGGCCGGGGCGGGAGCGGGGGACAGCAGCGGTAACGTTCATCGCCCAGGCACTATACAGGCGCAAAGACAGATGTGTATACGACTGTATAGCAATGCTTCATTATGATGCGGAACCTGTCACACGCCGGCGGCCGACCTTCACGTGAGCCCACGTACCGAACTCCACGCCGACGGCGAGCATGCCGCCGGGCGCAAGGCCACCATTTCCCGCGAGGACCTGCTGGCGGCGGCGCTCAAGCTGATTGGCCCGCATCGCAGCGTGTCCACGCTGAGCCTGCGCGAGGTCGCCCGCGAGGCCGGCATCGCGCCCAACAGCTTCTATCGCCAGTTCCGCGACATGGACGAGCTGGCGGTGGCGCTGATCGATCTTGCCGGGCATTCGTTGCAGAAGATCATCGAGGCGGCCCGCCAGCGCGCCGCGACCGACCGCAGCGCGGTGCGCGGCGCCGTCGAGGCGTTCATGGAGCAGCTGCGCGCCGACGACAAGCTGCTGCACGTGCTGCTGCGCGAGGGCACGGTAGGCTCGGACGCCTTCAAGCAGGCGGTCGAGCGTCAGCTGCGGTTCTTCGAGGAAGAGCTGCGTGTCAGCCTCATCCAGATCAATGCGGCCCAGGGGATCGTGCTGCGCGAGCCGGCGCTGGTCGCCAAGGCGATCACCCGCCTAGTGTTCGCGATGGGCGCCACCGCGATGGACCTGCCACGCGAGCGAGACCCGGAGCTGATCCGCGAACTGACCCTGATGTCGCGCATGATCATTGCCGGATCGCGGACGTTGGTGGCAGAACCCGGCCTTTAGACGGTCATCGACCGGGCAGCGGCATCCCGCCGAACGCCTTCACGGTGCGCAGGACGAAGCTGGAATTCACGTCGGCCACGCCGGTCTGGTTGAGCAACCGGTCCAGCAGGAAGCGCGAGAAGTGCTCCAGGTCCTGCACCACGACCTGCAGCAGGTAATCCATGTCGCCGGTCAGCGCATGGCAGGCCACGACCTCGTCCCACTGGTTCACGAAGTCGCGAAAAGCGGCGACCGAGTCGGCATCGTGCCGGGAAAGTTGCACGCGGACGAAGGCCTGCAGCCCGAGGCCCAAGCGTTCGGGGTCGACTTCGGCCCGATAACCGGCGATCACTCCCTCGCGCTCCAGCCGCTGCACCCGGCGCAGGCAGGCCGAGGCCGACAGATGCACCCGCTCGGCCAGTTCGGCATTGGTCAGGCGGCCGTGGCGCTGCAGTTCGGCAAGCACCAGCAGGTCGGTACGGTCGAGGTCGATGGCTGGCATGGAATTGCGCCTGGTTTCTCCGATACGCAAGGATCTTGCGCTTGGTGTGCACAGTCGAGCAACAACGCAAGCCTATTGCGCGTGGCCATCGCTAGAGTCGAAGTTCGACCCAGGAGCACCGCCATGAACCTCGGCACCCCCAATCGCGTGGAACACCAGCTCACCGACAAGGGCTATGTGCCGGTGTATACGACCACGGTCGTGGAGCAGCCCTGGTCCAGCTACAGCGCCACCGACCACGAGGTGTGGGCGACGCTGTTCAAGCGCCAGCGCGAAGTCCTGGTCGGACGGGCCAGCGACGAGTTCCTGCGGACGCAGGAGGCGATGGGCATGAGCCCGGACCGCATCCCGAAGTTCGACGAGCTCAACCGCACCCTGCGCAAGACCACGGGCTGGGAACTGATCGGCGTGGAAGGCCTGCTGCCCGAGCTGACTTTCTTCGACCATCTGGCCAACCGCCGCTTCCCGGTGACCTGGTGGATCCGCAAGCCCGAGCAGCTGGACTACCTGGCCGAGCCCGACCTGTTCCACGACCTGTTCGGCCACGTGCCGCTGCTGATGAATCCCGTCTTCGCCGACTACATGCAGGCCTACGGCCGCGGCGGCGTGAAGGCGCACGGCATCGACCCGGAGGCGCTGGTCAACCTGACGCGCCTGTACTGGTACACGGTGGAGTTCGGCCTGATCCGCCAGGACGACGGGCTGCGCATCTACGGCAGCGGCATCGTCTCGTCGAAGAGCGAATCGATCCACAGCCTGGAAAGCGCCGCGCCCAACCGCATCGGCTTCGACCTGGAGCGGATCATGCGCACGCGCTATCGCATCGATACGTACCAGAAGACGTACTTCGTCATCGACAGCTACGAGCAGCTGATGGACGCCACGCGCCCGGACTTCACCCCGATCTACGCGAAGCTGGCGCAGCAGGAGTCGATCCCGGCCGGCAGCGTGCTGGGTACCGACACCGTGTTCCACCGCGGCACCGGCGAGGGCTGGGCGACGGACGGGGATGTGTGAGGCTTAGGGCCTGGGAATAGGAAATGGGGAATAGGGAATCGGTACACGCCTTCCCGCGTCGTCCCGGCGAAGGCCGGACCCAGGCCCATAGCGCATCGCCGTCCTTCGCCGTCATTCCAGCGAAGGCTGGAATCCATCTTGGTCTGTGACATATGCAAGGCGACGCGCAGCCTGTCGCTCACGACAGTATGGCGACCTGCGCCGACCCCACTCCGCCGACCCTCACCCCAACCCCTCTCAGCCCTGCACTCCCTACGGTCGCCACAGGGAGAGGGGCTTGAACCGCCGTCCCGGCGAAGGCCGAGACCCAGGCCCGCAGCGCATCCGCCTCCTTCGCCGTCATTCCAGCGAAAGCTGGAATCCATGTTGATGTGCGTTCCGACAGTCGTAGTCATTGAATGATCACGGCCGCGCCAGCGCCTCCATGCCGCGCAACACATCAGCACTTGCGCGCCGCTCCTGATCGAGCAGTTGCCGGGCGAGCGTGCGCGCGGCCACGCGCAGTTCGGGCACCGCGGTGATCTCCCAAAGCTGCGCGCGCAACAGCGGGCCCAGCGCGTAGAGCCCGCGCACCGGCAGGCCGTTGCGGTCGAGCGCCTCGAAACGCGGCGAGGCCTCGATGCCCAGGCCGAGCGGGTCGGCGCTGATCAGGCCGGAATCGCGCAGTTGCGACACCAGCGGGTGGCTGGTGCGATCGACGTCGGTGTCGAATCCGGTAGCGCGCACCACCACGTCGAACTCCTCACGGCTGGCATGGGCGAAGCCCCGCTCGCGGATCAGCACTTCCACCGCGTCGTTGATGCGTCGCGCGCGCAGCAGCCGTCCGGCACGCACGCGCAACCGGCCACGCGTGCGCAGTTCTTCGAGTTCGCGCGACAGTGGCGGTGCGAGGCGATGGCGCAGCACTTCCCAGTGCGAACGCAGATGACGCAGGAACTGCGCGCGCTGCGTCGACGACAATCCGCGCCAGAAGTTCTGCAGGTACGGCCGCAACGCATCCACCAGGCAACGCCAGTCCGGCACGATCGGCGTGAGCGCCCGCAACGCGCGCACCAGCTGGCGAAGGTCGTGCGCACCGATCGCCTGCAGCACCGTCGGCGGCAACGCGATCGGCGCCGCCGGTTCTTCGGTATGCGGTTGCGGCAGCAGGCCGTGGCGCGACAGCGCGGTGATCGGCCCGCGATGGCCGCGCCGGTGCAGCGTCGCAACGACATCGGCCATCGTCAGCCCGGTGCCGATGATCAGCACGCGCTGGTGCGTGGCGATGTGATCGATGGCGCCGACGCCGTCCAGCCCGTTCTGCCACGGCCACGCGATGTAGCTGGGGTGCACGGCCAGGCGCGGGCCGATGCCGGGAAGGGGCTGCGGCGGCAGCGCGCCCACGGTCAGCACCACGCGATCGCTGAGGAAGTCCGAGCCGTCGGCCAGGTGCACGCGGAAATCGCGGCCATCGCGCTCGATGGCGATGGCTTCCTGCGGGATGCGGTTGAACGCCGCCAGCGACAGCTGCGCCGCAGCCTGCAGCCGCGAGTGCAGGTACTCGCCGTACACCAGGCGTGGCAGGAAGCTGGTGCGGGCGCGCTCGGTGAGGTTGAGCCAGTCGGCGAACTCGCCGGGATGGTCGGCGGTGGCCCCCAGGTCGCGCGCCCGCACGTTTAGCAGGTGCTCCGGTCGCGCCTCGCCGTAGGCGACGCCGCGCCCGAACGTGTCGGCCACGCCGACCAGCTGGATGTCCACGCCCGCCGGTGCGGCGCGGGCGAGTTCGGTGGCCAGGGCGCAACCGCTGAATCCGGCGCCGATGATGCTGATGCGCATGTCGTACCTCCCGGTCGTGGTGCGCCTATTCGTAGGCGAACGCGCGCGCGCGGAAGTAAACGACGGGTTATGCAGCGGCCGTTCGCAGGCAACGGTTCGTCAGCGCGACATAACCGATCGGAATCTGGTCTTCACGCGCCCTGCGCCCGTGCGGCCTGCGGCATCGCGTTGCGCGCGGGCCGCGGCTTCCAGCGGCGATCGAGCACCACCTTGGCGACGATCGCCACCGCCAGAGGGCCGAACCACGCCAGGTAATGCAGCACGGTGCCGTTGGCCCACGGCAGCAGTCGCGGCAGGCCGATGCCGAGGAACGCGATGTGCGTGGCGATGCCGTTGCCGATCATCGCGGTGTAGTGCTGGGTCATCCACCAGCGCGGTGTTGCGGAGCGCGCACGACGCAGGCGGCGACGCAGCATGTCCGCGCCGGTGATCAGGCCGACGCTGGAGAAGCCGATCAGCAGCGGCGTTCCGTTCTTCAATCCCAACGCCAGCACTGCGGCACCCGACGCGAGCGACAGCACGCCCAATGCCACGTACGCGGGGCCGGTGAAGCGTTCGATCGACGCCTTGTCGCGCACCGCGCGCCACGATACCCACGTGCCCGTAGCCGTGATGACAACCAGGTAACCCAGGAACGCCGCTGTCACGACGTGCCCGTCGATCCAGCGCGCGACGGCCATCGGCGCGCCGGTGACGATGATGCCGAGCATCGCCAGCAGGTAAACGCGACCCGTGTTGCGGTGCGCAGGCGTGCCCTTGCGCAGCAGTCCGGCGGTCCAGAACGTGACCAGGGCGACGACGCCCACCAGTACGTGCACGGCGACCAGCAGCTTGTAGGCGGTCATGACAGCGATCCTTCCGGGTTGATCGAACGTGCCGCCACGATGCGCCCGGGCTGCCCGCGGCCGCAGTGCCCGCAGTCATCGCCACGACCTGCCGGAAGTCACTTTCTGCGCCGGCGCCATTGCGGGGCCGCGGCGCCGGTCGCAGCATGTGCCCATGCACGAACGCATCCGCAAGGCCCTGGAGCCGCTCAACCTCGCCGCCGCATTCACATTGCTGGCGGTGGGCTATGGCCTGCAGCACGAAGTGGAAGGACCGCAGCGCGCGCTGATCTGGCCGCTGCTCGGCGCCACCATGCTGGGCGTACTGGCAGTGGACTGGGTTCCGCGCAGACCCGTGCTGCGCGCAGGCTCGTACCTGTTGCAGGCCGCTTGCGCCTTCGCGCTGATCGCCATCGCGCCGCGCACCGGCATCGCGCCGATCCTGCTGGTGGTGCTGGTGGCCGAGCTGGCGATGGACTACTCGCCGCGCACGGTGCTGGTGCTGGCGGTGCTGCTCAACACGGCGCTCTACATGGCGCTGCAGGCGGGCGGGCATTCGTCGCCGCACATCCAGTTGACGCTGTACATCGGCTTCCAGGCGTTCGCCGCACTGACCACGCACTACGCGCGCAGCGCCGAGCGCGCTCGCGACCGGCTGGCGCTGGTGAATGCCGACCTGCTCGCCACGCGCGCGTTGCTGGCCGACAGCGCGCGCGACAACGAGCGGCTGCGCGTGGCGCGCGAACTGCACGACGTCGCTGGCCACAAGCTCACCGCGATGACGCTGAACCTGCGCGCGCTGGCGGCCGATCCTGCGTTCGCCGGGCGGCAGGAAATCGCGCTCGCGCAGCAGCTGTCGAGCGAGCTGTTGTCCGACATCCGCAGCATCGTGCAGGCGATGCGCTTCGACCAGGGCCTGGACCTGGCGACCGCGCTGCGCGCGCTGGCCGCACCGTTGCCGCGTCCGGCACTGCGACTGCAGATCGAGGACTCCGTGCGCGTGACCGACCCGGCCATCGCCGAAGCGGTGCTGCGCTTGGTGCAGGAAGCACTGACCAACAGCGCACGGCATGCCGATGCGGACGTGGTGCACGTATCGCTGGCCTGCCGTGACGGTCGCCTGCGCATCCACGTCGAGGACGACGGCCGCGTGAGTTCGCCCGTACGTGAAGGCAACGGGCTGTCCGGCATGCGCGAGCGCATCGCCGCCGCCGGCGGACGCATCGAACTGGGAACCTCCGAACGCGGAGCGTTGCGCATCGACGCGAGCCTGCCCGCATGAGCACGCCGATCCGCATCGCGCTGGCGGACGACCAGGCCATCGTCCGCGCGGGGCTGCGCGCGCTGCTCGAACGCCACGGCATCGAAGTCGCCTTCGAAGCGGAGGATGGCGCGCAACTGCTCGAACGTCTTGCCGGAACGCCCGTCGACGTGATCCTCAGCGATATCCGCATGGCGGGCGTGGACGGCATCGAGGCGTTGCGTCGCCTGCGCGAACGCGGAGATCGCACTCCGGTGCTGCTGCTCACCACCTTCGACGAGAGCGAACTGCTGCTGCGCGCGACCGAGGCCGGCGCGCAGGGCTTCCTGCTCAAGGACGCCGCGCCCGAGGACCTGCGCGAGGCCATCGTGCGCGTGGCCGGCGGCGAAGCGCTGCTGCAGCCGGTGAGCACCGAACCGGTGCGCGCGCGCTACCAGTACCACGCGCAGGACGCGCCACGCGAACACTTCACCGAACGCGAGGTGGCGATCCTGCGCCTGCTGGCCGGTGGCTACTCCAACAAGGAAATCGCGCGCGCGATGTTCCTGGCCGAAGGCACGGTGAAGAACTACGTGTCGGTGATCCTGGAGAAGCTGGGCACGCGCGACCGTACGCGCGCGGTGCTCAAGGCGATCACGCTGCGCGTCATCTAGGCCAGTCGCGTCAGGCGATCGCGCGTACCGTCAGCAGCCCCAGCGCCGTCATCAGCAGCGAGCCGATGAGATGCGCCACTATCAGCAGGAAGGCCGCACCCAGGTCCTGCCGCTGCAGCAGCGCGATGGCCTCGGCGGAGAAGGTGGAGAACGTGGTCAGCCCGCCCAGCAATCCGGTGATCACGAACAGGCGCCACTCCGGCGCCAGCGACGGCCATTGCGCGAACACCGCGACCGCGACGCCGATGAAGTAGCCGCCGATCAGGTTGGCCGCCAGCGTGCCCAGCGGCAGGTTCGCATGCAGCGGATTGAGCAGCATCGACAGTCCCCAGCGGGCCCAGGCGCCCAGCGTGGCACCCACGGCGATGGCGAGCAGCGAGTTCAGCATGGTGGACTCCGGAATTGCGCGCAGTCAGGTTAAACCGCCACAGGCCCGGCCACGATGCCGCCTGCCATCCGCGGCAAAGCCGGCGCGCCGGCGCCGGAACCCGGCTGGCACGGACGACCACTAGACTTCCCTTTCCCCCGAGCCATCCATTCCCATGAACGACCGCATCCGTCACGCCGGCCTGCGCGAGAAGCGCATGAGCGCCGAGCAGGCCGCCGCCCTGATCCGTCCCGGCATGACCGTGGCCATGAGCGGCTTCACCGGCGCCGGCTATCCCAAGGCCGTCCCGCAGGCCCTGGCCGCACAGATCGAGCAGGCACACGCGCGCGGCGAGCCGTTCCGCGTGAAGGTGATGACCGGCGCGTCCACCGCGCCCGAGCTGGACGGCGTGCTGGCCCGCGCCGAAGGCATCGAACTGCGCCTGCCGTACCAGTCCGACCCCAACCTGCGCGACCGCATCAACGCCGGCGAGCTGAACTACATCGACCTGCACCTGAGCCACGTCGCCCAGCACACGTGGTTCGGTTTCTTCGGCGCGGTCGACGTGGCCGTGGTCGAGGTCACCGCCATCACCGAGGACGGCCGCCTGGTGCCATCGTCGTCGGTGGGCAACAACAAGACCTGGCTGGACCAGGCCGACAAGGTGATCCTGGAGGTCAACCGCTGGCAGCCCGCGGGCCTGGAGGGCATGCACGACGTGTACTACGGCACCGCGCTGCCGCCGAACCGCAAGCCCATCCCGCTGGTGCATCCGGACGACCGCATCGGCGAGCCGTACCTGCGCTGCGATCCGGCCAAGGTCATCGCCATCGTCGAGACCGACGCACCCGACCGC
>NZ_DASRTS010000012.1:0-61345 GCF_035655815.1 Lysobacter sp. | reverse complement strand
CGAGGAAATCCGTCGCACGATCCAGGTGCTGCAGCGCCGGACCAAGAACAACCCGGTGCTGATCGGCGAACCCGGCGTGGGCAAGACCGCAATCGTGGAAGGGCTCGCCCAGCGCATCATCAATGACGAAGTGCCCGAAGGCCTGCGCGGCAAGCGCGTGCTGTCGCTGGACATGGGCGCGCTGATCGCTGGGGCCAAGTTCCGCGGCGAATTCGAGGAGCGCCTGAAGGGTGTACTCAACGACCTGGCCAAGAACGAAGGCCAGATCATTCTGTTCATCGATGAGCTGCATACCATGGTCGGCGCGGGCAAGGCCGACGGTGCGATGGATGCCGGCAACATGCTGAAGCCGGCGCTTGCACGCGGCGAGCTGCACTGCATCGGTGCGACCACGCTGGACGAATACCGCAAGTACATCGAGAAGGACGCTGCGCTGGAGCGCCGCTTCCAGAAGGTGTTCGTCGGCGAACCCAGCGTGGAGGACACCATCGCCATCCTGCGCGGGCTCAAGGAGAAGTACGCCGTGCACCACGGCGTGGAGATCACCGACCCGGCGATCGTCGCCGCGGCAACCCTGTCGCATCGCTACATCAGCGATCGCCAGCTGCCCGACAAGGCCATCGACCTGATGGACGAGGCCGCCTCGCGCATCCGCATGGAGATCGACTCCAAGCCTGAGGAACTCGACCGCAAGGAGCGTCGCCTCATCCAGCTCAAGATCCAGCGCGAGGCGTTGAAGAAGGAGAAGGACGACGCGTCGAAGCAGCGCCTGGCCGATCTCGAAAACGAGATCGCGCGACTGGAGCGCGAGTTCAACGATCTGGAAGAGGTGTGGAAGGCCGAGAAGGCCACGCTGCAGGGCGCGACGAAGATCAAGGAGCAGATCGAGCAGGCCAAGCTCGAACTGGAAGCGGCGCAGCGTCGCCAGGATTTCGCGAAGATGAGCGAGATCCAGTACGGCCGCCTGCCGGAACTCGACAAGCAGCTCAGGGCCGCGCAGGAAGCCGAAACCAAGGGCTTCACCCTGTTGCAGGACAAGGTGACCGCGGAAGAGATCGCCGAGGTGGTGTCGCGCTGGACCGGCATTCCGGTCAGCAAGATGCTCGAGGGCGAGCGCGAGAAGCTGCTGCGCATGGAGGAACACCTGCACACGCGCGTGGTCGGGCAGGAAGAAGCCATCAAGGTCGTGTCCGATGCGGTGCGTCGCTCGCGCGCGGGCCTGGCCGATCCGAATCGTCCGTCCGGTTCGTTCCTGTTCCTGGGTCCCACGGGCGTGGGCAAGACCGAGCTGTGCAAGGCGCTGGCCGAGTTCCTGTTCGACTCGTCCGATGCGATGGTGCGCATCGACATGAGCGAGTTCATGGAGAAGCACTCGGTGAGCCGCCTGGTCGGCGCGCCTCCGGGCTATGTCGGCTACGAGGAAGGCGGATACCTGACCGAAGCCGTGCGCCGTCGTCCGTACAGCGTGATCCTGCTGGACGAGGTGGAGAAGGCGCATCCGGACGTGTTCAACATCCTGCTGCAGGTGCTGGACGACGGCCGCCTTACCGATGGCCAGGGCCGCACGGTGGACTTCCGCAACACGGTCATCGTGATGACGTCCAACCTCGGCTCGCACCAGATCCAGGAACTGTCGGGCGACGATTCACCGCAGGCCTACCTGCAGATGAAGGCGGCGGTGATGGGCGTGGTGCAGGCGCACTTCCGTCCGGAGTTCATCAACCGGCTCGACGACATCGTGGTGTTCCACCCGCTGGACAAGTCGCAGATCCGCCAGATCGCCCGCATCCAGATCGCAGGCCTGGAGAAGCGCATGGCCGAGCGTGGCCTGAAGCTCGACCTGTCCGACGATGCGCTTTCCCTGCTGGGCAACGTCGGCTTCGACCCGGTGTACGGCGCACGTCCGCTCAAGCGTGCGATCCAGCAGCAACTGGAAAACCCGCTCGCCTCGAAGATCCTGTCGGGCGAATTCGTCAACGGCGACACGGTGCGCGTGGACGCGGAAGGCGGGCAACTGGTGTTCCGCAAGTCCTGATGCGCGTTGAGTTGCATGGATTATGGAAAGGCCCGCCTGATGGCGGGCTTTTTCATTGGGAAGATGGGCTTCCGCCTGCGCGCTCGTCGCGCGTGGAAGGTGCCGGAAGATCTCGATGCACATCCGTCGACGATGGCATGTGCACCGGCGATTCCAACGCCCAACCCCTCTCCCTGACCGCCTGCGGTGGTCTGTCCCTCTCCCGCAAGGGGAGAGGAGGGATTCGTCAACGGCTCACGCGGGCACAGCGCACGTTCGCGTCTTCGCTGCCTCTGTCTCAACCAGAGCGCGGTGTTCCTTCTCCCCTCGTGGGAGAAGGTGCCCGAAGGGCGGAAGAGGGGGTACGCGCAACGCGCGCGTGACACGAACCCCGCAGGCGACACAAGCGCCGACGTCATTCCCGCAGCGCACCGCTCATGGCCGATCGCCATATCGCGTCGTCGTGCGCGCCGGCGCACTGCTGCTAGACTTCGCCTGCCCATGGTGACCGCCGGCTCGTCCGGCGGTTGAAACGGGAATCCGGTGCGCCCTTCGTGCATGCACGCGCGGCAATTCCGGAGCTGCCCCCGCAACGGTAGGCGAGACAAGGTCCGCACGCAGCCACTGTGCTCACGCATGGGAAGGCGCGGACCGGAAGAAGGTCGAGACGGCCGACTTCGCTCGCGAGCCCGGAGACCGGCCCTGGTGCGACGTGACATGCGGTGGGCGATGTCATGCGGCCATGGTCCTGCCGTGCGCCGTCATCACTCCCTCCTTCCGCCTGTCCTCCAACAACGATCCCGCGCGGGCAGGCGCGGCCAAGGAGTGTGTTCGTGCATCCGCAATTCCGGTTGTTCCGTCGCCGCGCGCTGGCGGCGTCGCTGTCGTCTTCCGTACTGCTGCTTTCGCTCTCCGCCGCAACGCCGGCCTTCGCCGACGCGGCAGCTACCGACCTGGACCAGGTCGTCGTCACCGCCGCGCGCACCGTGCAGACGCAGGACCAGACGCTCGCCGCGATCACCGTCATCGACCGTGCCGAAATCGAGCGCCTGCAGCCGGCCTCCGTCGCCGGCCTGCTGAGCGGGCGCGCGGGCATCTCGCTGGCCAACAACGGCGGGCCGGGCAAGGCGACGTCGGTGTTCCTGCGCGGCACCGAATCCGACCACGTGCTGGTGCTAGTGGACGGCATCAAGCTCGGTTCCGCCACCAGCGGCGGCGCATCGCTGCAGGACATCCCGGCTGAACAGGTCGAGCGCATCGAGATCGTGCGCGGCCCGTTCTCCAGCCTGTACGGCTCCGAAGCCATCGGCGGCGTCATCCAGATCTTCACGCGCAAGCCGCATGGTGCGTTTTCTCCCAACGCCAGCATCGGCGTGGGCAGCCAGAACACGCAGCGCGTATCGGCGGGCATCGGCGGTCGCGGGTCCGATGCGCAACGCGGTGGCTGGTACGCCATCAACGCCGCGCACCAGGACACCGACGGCATCAACGCCTATCGCGGCACGCGCAACTTCGATCCCGACCGGGACGGCTACCGCAACACGTCGCTGACGCTGCAGGGCGGCTATCGCTTCAGCGAGCAGTGGGACGCGGACCTGCGCGCGTTCCGCGCCGAGGGCCGCAACGAGTACGACGGCAGCGCGAACGACGTGGCCGACATCGTGCAGCAGGTGGTCGGCGGTCGTGTGCGCTATGCGCCGACAAACCGCGTGAAATTCACTGCCGGCGCCGGCACCAGCGCCGACCTCAGCGACAACTACCTGCGCGGCGTGTATTCGTCCACGTTCGACACCCGGCGCGAAGTCGCCTCGCTGCAGGCCGACCTGGGCATTGGGCCGGGGCTGCTGACGCTCGGCTTCGACTGGCTGCACGACGAGGTCGACAGCAACACCGATTACGAACGCGACCGCCGCATCAACCGCGGTGCCTTCGGCCAATGGCAGCAGGATTTCGGTGCGCAGTCGCTGCAGGCCAGCGTGCGCCGCGACGACGACAGCCAGTTCGGCGGCCAGACCACCGGCAGCGTGCTGTGGGGCTGGAACTTCACGGATGCCCTGCGGCTGAGTGCCAGCTACGGCACCGCGTTCAAGGCGCCGACCTTCAACGAACTGTACTTCCCGGGCTACGGCAATCCCGCGCTCGGTCCGGAGACCTCGCGCAGCGTCGAGCTGGGACTGCGTGGCGAGCACGGCTGGGGCACGTGGTCGGTCAACGCGTTCGACACGGAGATCGACGACATGATCGCCTTCGATTCGAGCCTGGGCGATTTCGGCGCGCCCAACAACATCGACCGTGCGCGCATCCAAGGCGTGGAGGCGGTCGTCGGCACGGAACTGGCCGGCTGGGACCTGCGCACCAGCCTGACGTGGCTGGATCCGCGCAACGACGGCGACAACGCCAACCACGACAACGTGCTGCCGCGCCGTGCCAGGCGCAGCGGACGCGTCGATGCCGACCGTCGCTTCGGGCGTTTCAGCGTCGGCGCCAGCGTCACCGGTGCGGGCGAGCGCTACGACAACCTGACCAACACCACGCGTCTGGCCGGTTACGGGCTGGCCGACCTGCGTGCCGGCTTCGCCTTCAGCGACGCATGGAGCGTGCAGGCCTCGGTCGACAACGTGTTCGACAAGCGCTACGAGACCGCCGCGCTTTACAACCAGCCGGGCCGCACCTGGCTGGTGACCTTGCGTTACCAACCCGTCGTCCGCTGAGCGGACGCTTCCCACCACGAGGTCGCCGATGAAAACCCTGTCCCGAAACGCCAGCCTGGGTCTGTTCGCCGCGTTCGCCGCGCTGATGGTCGCCACCCGCTCCCACCACTTCGGCACGGTGCTGCACCTGCCCGATGCGTCGATGGCGCTGTTCTTCCTCGGTGGCCTGTACCTGCGCAGGCACTGGCAGTTCGCCGGTTTCCTGGTGCTGGCGGTGGTCGTCGACTGGGTGTCGATTGAGATTGCCGGTGTCAGCGATTTCTGTGTGACGTCGGCGTACTCGTTCCTGCTGCCGGCATATGCGGTGCTGTGGTACGGCGGACGCTGGTACTCGACGCGCATGCGGGCCGCATGGCAGCCGATGCTGGGTGCGTTCGCGGTGGCGATGGCCTGCGCGACGCTGTCGTTCGCCATTTCCAACGGCGCGTTCTACTGGCTGGGCGGACGTTATG
The DNA here is from genome assembly GCF_035655815.1 of Lysobacter sp. NCBI lineage: Bacteria > Pseudomonadati > Pseudomonadota > Gammaproteobacteria > Lysobacterales > Lysobacteraceae > Lysobacter > Lysobacter sp. The sequence continues at coordinate 56,168 of NZ_DASRTS010000012.1, read as the reverse complement.
AGAACCCGCATTTCGCCGAGTACGTCGCGCGCGCCTGGCAATGGGGACCGCTGTTCGTGCGCACCACCATGACCTATGTCGCCGCCGCACTGGCGATGCACGCGCTCGCCGCGTGGTCGCTGCGCGGTCGCCTGTCCGCTGCCGTCCGCTGAAGGAGCACGCACATGAGCCTGACCCGAATCGACGCTTCAACGCCGGCGCTGCCGCTGGCTTCCGCGCGCATGCAGGTGCTCGTCGGCACCGCGCTTGCCGCGCTGATGATCTGCACGCGCGGCCAGCATTTCGCCAGCGTCGATGCGCTGCCCAGCGCTTCGTGGGCGGTGTTCTTCCTGGCCGGTGCGCTGCTGCGCCCGATGTGGGCCTTGCCGCTGTTCTTCGTGCTGTCGTCGCTGCTGGACTTCGCCAGCCTGGCCAGCGGCACGATCACCGACTGGTGCCTGTCGCCCGCGTACTGGGCGCTGGCGCTGGCGTACGCCACGCTGTGGCTGGGCGGCCACATGTATCGCGGACTGCACCGCGATGCATGGTCGACCGTGCCGCGCCTCGCGCTGGTGCTGCTGGTGACGGCATCGGTCGCCTACCTGCTGTCGAAGGGTGGCTTCTGGTTCTTCTCGGGCCGGTATGCCGAGCCGACGCTGTCGGGCTTCATCGCGCGGATTCCGCACTACTACCCGCGCGCGCTGGGCACGCTGGCCGGTTACGTCGGCGTGGCGTTCGTGCTGCGCTCCGCCTGGCTGGGCATGGCGGCGCGCGTGAACGCGCGGCGGAGCGTGCCGGCATGAGCCGCGGCAGCGAGCGTCGCGGACTCAGCGAGGACGAGCATTACCGCGAGCGCGCGCAGCGCAAGAAGGAGCTGGTCGAGCGCCGCATCGCACGTGCGACCATCGACCGCGGCGTGGTCGTGGTGAACACCGGCAACGGCAAGGGCAAGAGCTCGTCGGGTTTCGGCATGCTCGCGCGCTCGCTGGGCCATGGATTCCGCTGCGGCGTGGTGCAGTTCATCAAGGGCAGTTTCTCCACCGGTGAGGAGGCGTTCTTTCGCCGCTTCGACGATCTGGTCGACTACCACGTGATGGGCGAGGGCTACACCTGGGAGACCCAGGACCGCGACCGAGACACCGGCAAGGCCGCGGCGGCGTGGGATGTCGCCGCGCGCATGCTGGGCGACGCGGCCTACGACTTCGTGCTGCTGGACGAACTCAACATCGCGCTGGCGAAGGAGTACGTTTCGCTGGAGGCACTGCTGGTGGCGCTGGCGTCACGTCCACCGCGCCAGCACGTGGTGATCACCGGACGTGGTGCGCCGGATGCGCTGGTCGAAGCGGCCGACACCGTCACCGAGATGCGCGTGGTGAAGCACGCGTTCAAGGCCGGCATCAAGGCGCAGCACGGCATCGAGCTGTAACCGCATCGGACGACGAGCATGCGCACGCATCACTGTCCCGCCCTGCTGGTATCGGCGCCCGCCTCCGGACAGGGCAAGACCAGCGTGACCGCCGCGCTCGCGCGCTGGCACACCCGCCAGGGACGCCGCGTGCGTGTGTTCAAGACGGGCCCGGACTTCCTCGATCCGATGGTGCTGGAGCGCGCCAGTGGCGCACCGGTGTACCAGCTCGACCTGTGGATGACGGGCGAAGCCGACGTGCGTGCACGCCTGCACGCGGCCGCCGGCGAGGCCGACCTGATCCTGGTCGAAGGCGTGATGGGACTCTTCGACGGCTCGCCGTCGAGCGCGGATCTGGCGCGGGCGCTTGGTTTGCCGGTGCTAGCCGTGATCGATGGCTCGGCCATGGCGCAGACCTTCGGTGCCGTGGCCACGGGCCTGGCCCGCTATCGCGAAGATCTGAAGGTGCACGGCGTGGCCGCCAACCGCATCGGCAGCGCGCATCACGCCACGCTGCTGCGCGACAGCCTGCCGACCGGCCTGCACTGGCTGGGCGCACTGCCACGTGATGCGGCGCTCGCGCTGCCCGAGCGCCACCTGGGCCTCGTATCCGCCAGTGAACTGTCCGATATCGACGCGCGGCTGGATGCACTGGCCGATGCGTGGTCCACCCACGCATCGACCGAATTGCCGCCGCCCATGGCATTCGCGCCGGCATCTCCACCCGAAGTGCCGCGCGATCTGCACGGCATGCGCATCGCCGTGGCACGCGATGCGGCGTTCTGCTTCCTGTACGCGGCCAACCTCGACCTGCTGCGCGAGGCCGGTGCGCAACTGAAGTTCTTCTCGCCTCTGGCCGGCGATGCATTGCCGGAATGCGACGCGGCGTGGCTGCCGGGTGGCTATCCGGAGTTGCATCTGCAGACGCTCGCGACGCGCGGTGACCTGCATGCAGCCCTGCGTGCGCACCGCGACGCCGGCAAGCCGCTGCTGGCCGAATGCGGCGGCATGCTGTTCGCACTCGATGCGCTGACCGACCGCGAGGGCGTGCGTGCACCGATGGCCGGCCTGCTGCACGGCGAGGCCACGATGCAGACGCGGCTTGCCGCCCTCGGCCTGCAGGCGGTCGACCTGCCCGAAGGCGCCATGCGCGGACACACCTTCCACTACGCGAAGGCGCACATCGAGAGCACCGCGCTCGCGAGTGCACGCAACCCGAACGGTGGGCCCAGCGTGGAGGCGGTGTACCGGCAGGCACGCATGACCGCCAGCTTCGTGCACTTCTACTTCCCGTCCAATCCGACGGCCGCAACGCGGTTGTTCCGTCCGTGAGCGCCTTGGCGATGCTGGCCGGAATGGGCCTGGACGCCGTGCTGGGCGAGCCGCGACGCGCGCATCCGCTGGTGGCGTTCGGCCGGCTGGCGCGGGCCATCGAGGCACGCCTGCATCGTGAACGGCGCATGTCCGGTCTGGTGGCGTGGTGCCTGGCGGTGCTGCCGCCCGTGCTGGCGACGGCACTGCTGTCGCGGCTGCTGGCATCGTGGTCGCCGTGGGCCGCGGCGGCATTCGCCGCGGCGGTGCTGTACCTGGCGCTCGGACATCGCAGCCTGGGCGAACACGCCCGAGCGGTCGAAGCACCGCTGCGTGGCGGCGACCTGTCCGCCGCGCGCATTGCGGTCTCGCGCATGGTCAGTCGCGACACTGCCGCGCTCGATGCATCGCAGGTGGCCGCCGCGGCGACCGAGTCGGTGCTCGAGAACGGCAGCGATGCGGTGTTCGGCGCGCTGTTCTGGTTCGTCCTGCTCGGCGCGCCCGGCGTCGTGCTGTACCGGCTGGCGAACACGCTGGATGCGATGTGGGGCTATCGCACGCCGCGGTACGAACGCTTCGGCTGGGCGGCGGCGCGCATCGACGACGCGCTCAACTTCATTCCATCGCGACTCACCGCGTTCACCTATGCGTTGCTGGGCGACACGTCGCGCGCGTGGCGCTGCTGGCGATCGCAGGCCCCGCAATGGGACAGCCCGAACGCGGGTCCTGTCATGGCGGCCGGTGCGGGCGCGCTGCGCGTGCAGCTCGGCGGACCCGCGCCCTATCACGGTGAGTGGGAACCACGGCCGGTGCTCGGGGAAGGCCGCGCACCGGACGCGGACGCGATCGGCGCCGCCCTGCGGCTGGTGCGCAATGGCATCCTGCTGTGGCTGGCCATCGCCATTGTCGCGTGGGTGTTCGGAGGTATCGCGCATGCTTGAGCACGGCGGCCGCCTGCTGCGCGCTGCGCGGCATTACGGCATCGAGCCCGCGCGATGGCTCGACCTGTCCACCGGCATCAGTCCGTTCGCGTGGCCGGTACCGGACGTGCCCGCATCGGCCTGGCACCGGCTGCCCGAGGACGACGACGGGCTGATCGAAGCCGCATGCGCCTACTACGGGGCGCCGCACGTGCTGCCGGTCGCGGGTTCGCAGGCGGCGATCCAGGCGTTGCCGCGCCTGCGCGCGCCCGGACGCGTCGGCGTGATCGCGCCCGGCTATGCCGAGCATGCGCATGCGTGGTCGCGCGCCGGGCATGCGGTGGAAACGCTGCCGGCGGATCGGCTGCTGGCGGACCACGAACGCTTCGACGTGATCGTGCTGATCCATCCCAACAACCCCGGCGGAGACCGCTTCGAAGGCGACGCGCTGCTGGCGCTGCACGAAGCACTGGCGCGCCGCGGCGGATGGCTGGTGGTCGACGAAGCCTTCATGGACGCCACTCCCTTGCAGAGCCTGGGCCCGCACAGCGCTCGCGATGGACTGGTGGTGCTGCGTTCGGCCGGCAAGTTCTTCGGCTTGGCTGGCGCGCGCGCGGGCTTCGTCTGCGCCGCACCTGCACTGATCGATGCGATGCGCGAACTACTCGGGCCCTGGACGCTGGCCGGTCCGGCCCGGTATGTGCTGCGGCATGCGCTGGCCGATCATGCATGGCATGCGACACAACGCGAGCGGCTCGCCGCGTGCGCCGGGCGCCTGCGCGCATTGCTCGAATGCCGCGACCTCGCGCCCACGGCAGGCTGCGCGTTCTTCCAGTGGCGATGCGATGACCGCGCCACGCAACTGCACGACGCACTGGCGAAGCGCGGCATCCTCACGCGATTGTTCGATGAACCCTCCAGCCTGCGCTTTGGCCTGCCGCCAGACGATGCGGCGTTCGCGCGGCTGGATGCGGCGCTGGCGGAGGCGACGGCATGACGGCACGCGTACTGATGGTGCAGGGCTGCACCTCCGACGCCGGCAAGAGCACGCTGGCGGCCGCGCTGTGCCGCTGGCTGCATCGGCGCGGCGTGCGGGTGGTGCCGTTCAAGCCGCAGAACATGGCGCTGAATTCCGCGGTGACGGTGGACGGTGGCGAGATCGGCCGCGCGCAGGCGGTGCAGGCGCAGGCCTGCGGGCTTGCGCCGCATACCGACTTCAACCCGGTGCTGCTCAAACCCAACAGCGACACCGGCGCGCAGGTGATCGTGCATGGCCGCGCGGTGGCGAACCTGGACGCACGCGCGTACCACGACTACAAGCGCATCGCGCGCGAGGCCGTGCTGGCCTCGCATGCGCGCCTGTGTGACGCGTACGCGGCGGTCATCGTCGAAGGCGCGGGCAGCCCGGCGGAGATCAACCTGCGTGCCAACGACATCGCCAACATGGGCTATGCCGAGGCCGTGGACTGCCCGGTGATCCTGGTCGCCGACATCGACCGCGGCGGCGTGTTCGCGCATCTGGTGGGCACGCTGGCGCTGCTGTCCGACAGTGAACGCGCACGCGTGGCGGGCTTCGTCATCAACCGGTTCCGCGGCGACCTTTCGCTGCTGCAGCCGGGACTGGACTGGCTGGAACGCGAAACCGGTCGGCCGGTGCTGGGCGTGATGCCGTACCTGCATGGCTTGCAGCTGGAAGCCGAGGACGCGCTGCCGCGTCATCGCGAGGTCCGGCCGGACGCCAGGCTGCGCGTCGCCGTGCCGGCGCTGCCGCGCATCAGCAACCACACCGATTTCGATGCGCTGCGTGCACATCCACAGGTCGAGTGCGTGTTCGTCGGGCCCGGCGAATCGCTGTCGCCCTGCGACCTGGTCGTGCTGCCCGGCAGCAAGTCGACGCGTGCCGACGTCGCCTGGTTGCGTGAGAACGGCTGGACCGAGGCGCTTGCGCGCCATTTGCGTTACGGCGGCAAGGTCATCGGCATCTGTGGCGGGCTGCAGATGCTCGGTCGCGCCGTGCACGACCCACTCGGCATCGAGGGCGAAGCGGGCTCCAGCGAGGGATTCGGCTGGCTGGATCTGCAGACCACGCTCGCACCGCACAAGCAGCTGCGCAACGTGCGCGGGCGCCTGGCGCTCGCGGATGCGCCGGTGCGCGGTTACGAGATCCACTGCGGCATCAGCGAAGGTCCTGCGCTGCAGTCGCCGTCCGTTCTCCTCGACGACGGGTGCGTCGATGGCGCGATGTCGCCGGATGGACAGGTTATGGGCACCTATCTGCACGGCGTGTTCGATCAGCCCGAGGCGCTGGCCGCGTTGCTGCGCTGGGCCGGCCTGCACGACGCGGACGCGGTCGATGTGCATGCGCTGCGCGAAGCATCGATCGATCGGCTGGCGGACGCCGTGGAGGCGCACCTGGACACCGGCGCGCTGCTGCGCCTGCTGCAACTGGACGATGCAGCGGAGGCCGCATGCGCCAGTTGATCCTGGGCGGTGCGCGCTCCGGCAAGAGCGCCCTGGCCGAACGCATTGCCGGCGAGTGCGGGCGCGAGGTCGTGTATGTCGCTACCGCGCAGCCCGGAGACGGCGAGATGGCCGCACGCATCGCGCACCATCGCGAGCGGCGGCCGTCGCACTGGTCGTGCATCGAGGAGCCGCTCGCACTGGCGGGCGTGCTGCGCGAGCACGCTCGCGACGAGCGCTGCGTCCTGGTGGACTGCCTGACGCTGTGGCTGAGCAACCTGCTGGCGTACGGCGACGAAGCGCGGTTCGAGCGCGAACGCTACGCGCTGCTTGAAACCCTGCCGGCGCTGCCCGGCGAGATCCTGCTGGTAAGCAACGAGGTCGGCCTGGGCGTCGTGCCGATGGGCGAACTGACGCGGCGCTTCGTCGACGAAGCGGGTCGGCTCCACCAGATGCTCGCGCAGCGCTGCGAGCGCGTGCTGTTCGTCGCGGCGGGCCTGCCGCTTACCCTCAAGGACACTTCCGCATGACCAACGAATGGTGGACGCAGCCGTGTGCGTCGCCCGATGCCGCCAGCGCGAGTGCCGCATGTGCGCGCCAGCGCAACCTGACCAAGCCGCCCGGATCGCTCGGACAACTGGAGGATCTTGCGGTGCGGCTGGCCTCGTTGCAGGCCTCCGAGTGCCCGAAGCTGGAGCGCGTGTGGATCAGCGTGTTCGCGGCCGATCACGGTGTCGCCGAGGAAGGCGTGTCCGCGTTTCCGCAGGCGGTGACCGGGGAGATGGTGCGCAACTTCGGCACCGGCGGCGCCGCGATCAGCGTGCTCGCGCGCTCGCTGGGCGCGACGCTCGACGTGGTCAACCTGGGCACGGTGAACGACCCCGGCGAAATCCCGGGCGTGCTGCGCGCCGTGATCGCGCCATCCAGCGGCAACTTGTGCCACGTCCCCGCGATGACGCGCGCGCAACTCGAAACGGCGCTGGGCACCGGTGCATCGCGTGTCGAACAGGCGCTCGAAAGCGGCGCGGACCTGTTCATCGGTGGCGAGATGGGCATTGCCAACACCACCGTTGCCAGCGCGCTGGCCTGCGCGCTGCTGGACGAAGGCCCGGGGCTGCTCGCCGGTGCCGGGACAGGCCTGGACGAGGCCGGCGTGGCGCACAAGGCCGCGGTGATCGCCCGCGCGCTGCAGCGCCATGCCGATGCGACCGACGCGCTGGAACAGCTGCGCTGCCTGGGCGGCTTCGAGATCGCCGCGTTGACGGGCGCCTTCATCGCCGCCGCGCAGTCGCGCGTGCCGGTGCTGGTCGATGGCTTCATCACCACGGTGGCGGCCCTGGCCGCGGTGCGCATCAATCCCGGCGTGCGCGACTGGCTGCTGTTTGCGCACCGTTCGCAGGAGCGCGGCCATGCACGCCTGCTGGACGCATTGCAGGCACGGCCGCTGCTGGACCTGGGCATGCGCCTGGGCGAGGCGAGTGGCGCGGCGGTCGCCGTGCCGCTGTTACGCCTGGCCTGCGCGCTGCATGGCGGGATGGCGACGTTCGCACAGGCCGGCGTGTCGACCTCGACCCGGGCCGGCGTCTGACATGGTCCGCATCGATCTGCTGCGCCATGGCGATACCGGGCAGCGCAGCTACCGGGGTCGACTGGATGACCCGTTGAGCGAGCTGGGCTGGTCGCAGCTGCGCGCGTCGGTCGCAGGCGGGCGCTGGGATGCGGTCGTGTCGTCGACGCTGCAGCGCTGCGCCCTGTTCGCGCAGGAGCTGGCGCAATCGCGACGGCTGACGCTGCGGCTGGATGCGCGCCTGGCCGAGTACCACTTCGGCGAGTGGCAGGGCGTGCCGATCGAAACGCTTGCCGACGAACAGGGCGATGCGCTCGGGCGCTTCTGGGCCGATCCCGTCGCGCATCCGCCGCCGGGCGCGGAGACGTTCGCGCAGTTCCGTACGCGCCTGTCTGCTGCGCTCGACGACATCGCGCAACACGCGCGGGCGCAGCGCGTGCTGGTGGTCACGCACGGCGGTGCGATCCGGCTGTTGCGCTGCATCGCCGAGCGACGCGACTTCGGCGACATGGCCGGCATCGACGTGCCGCACGCTTCGCTGCATCCTCTGCAATGGCACGTGCGGGAGGCGGCCGGCGCATGATCGGCGGGCTGCTCGTCGCGGTCGGCTTCCTCACCCGCATTCCGGTGCCGACGGGCGTGTTCGACGATGCGCGTGCGCGCCGTCATTCGCTGGCGTGGTACCCGCTGGTGGGCGCGCTGATCGGGCTGCTGCTGGGCGCGCTCGCGTGGGCGCTGCCATCCGATCGCCCGATGCTCGCGGCCGCACTGATGCTGCTGGCCTGGGTCGCGCTGACCGGCGCGCTGCATCTGGACGGGCTGGCGGACAGCGCCGATGCATGGATCGGCGGCATGGGCGCCGATCCCGCCACCAGCCGCACGCGCACGCTGGAAATCATGAAGGATCCGCGCAGCGGCCCGGCGGGCGTCACCGCGGTCGTGCTGGTGCTGCTGCTGAAGTTCGCGGCGCTGGCAAGCCTGCCCGCCGCAGCGTGGTCGTCGCTGTGGATCGCGCCGCTGCTTGCGCGCGTGGCGGCAACGGCTGCCTTCGTCACGACGCCGTATGTGCGTGCCGGTGGCCTGGGCAGCGGATTGTCCGATGCGCCACGCAGTGCGTGCCTGGGCACGATCGCGCTGGGCGTGTCCGCGTGCGTCGCGGCGGGCGTGCACGGCGCCATCGCAGCGGCGTGCGTATTCGGCGTGTTCGTGCTGTGGCGGCGTGCGTGCATACGCCGCATCGGCGGCATCACCGGTGACACCACCGGTGCGCTGATCGAAATGTCGGAAGCCGCCGCGCTGGTCGTGCTGGCGCTGGCCTGAACCTCAGCCCTCGCGTGCGGCCAGTCGCGCTTCCAGTTCGGCCATGCGCTGCTCCAGCGCGGCGACGCGCTCGGCCAGGCTGGTCGAACTGCCACCGCTGGCGGCGACCGGGCTTTCGGTGATGTCCGGCTCGCCGCCGAGCAGGTGCGCGTAGCGATCGCCGCGCTGGCCCGGTTGCCGCGGCAGTGCGACAACCAGCGGCGGCGTGCGCTGCGACAGGCGATCCAGCGCGTACTGCACGTCGTCCACGCCATTGAACTGCGCCAGGCGCTCGCTGCGGGCGAGCAGTTCGTGCGCCGTCTGCGGACCGCGCAGCATCAGCAGCGCGAGCAGCGCAGCCTGCGCACGGGTCAGGCTCAACATGGCCTCCAGCCGGTGCGCGTAGCGCTCGGCGCGCGAACCGTGCTGCGACTTCACCCAGCCGCGCACCTCCAGCTGCCGCAACGCATGGCCCACCTCGCCGGGTTCCAGGTCCATCGTCGGCTCGCGCGCGGTCTTCTGGTTGCAGGCCAGCACGATGGCGTTGAGCGTGAGCGGGTAACTGTCGGGCGTGGTGGCTTCCTTCTCCATCAGCGAGGCGACGATGCGCGCCTCGACGGGGCTGAGCTGCGGCAGCGGTGCGTTGTCGTTGGTGTCCATGCGGTCGTGTCAGGCGGTCGCGGGCGGCAGGTGCCGCTCGCCGCGGTAGGGCGGGGTGGCCATGACCATCTCGGCCAGGCTGTGGGCGAGTTCGCGCTCGGCCATCACCGCGCCGTCGGCGCCGTGCTCCAGCAGATGCTTCACCTCGGCATCGCTGTGGGCGCGCGCGACGATGGTCAGCGCCGGATTGATCTCGCGCAGCTTGGCGATGATCTCGCCGGCTTCGAGCGCGTTGGGAATCGCCACCATCACCGTGTGCGCGCGTTCGGGCGCGGCCTCGCGCAGCACGCGCTCGTTGGCCGCGTTGCCGCGGATCGCGGAAATGCCCGCCCCACGCGCGCGATCGACCAGGTCCTCCTCGCCGTCGATCACCACCAGCCCCACGCCGCGGTCGCGCAGCAGGCGGCCCAGTTCGCTGCCGACGCGGCCGTACCCGATCTGGATCACGTGGTCGCGCAGGTCGGGCGGGATGGGCGGGTAGATGTGTTCCTCCTGCTCCAGCTCGCGCTCCTTCGCCTCGCGCGCTTCGCGGCGGTCCAGCCACGCGAACAGCAGCGGATTGACGATGATCGACAGCAACGCGCCGGCGAGGATCAGGTCCTGGCCTTCCTTCGGCAGGATTTCCAGGCTCATGCCCAGTCCCGCCAGGATGAAGGAGAACTCGCCGATCTGCGCCAGGCTGGCCGAGATCAGCAGCGCGGTGGAATTGGGCTTGCCGAACGCACGGACGATCGCATACGCCGCCAGCGACTTGCCGAACACGATGATCAGGAACGTCGCCAGCACCTGCAGCGGCTGCTTGATCAGGATGGCCGGGTCGAACAGCATGCCGACCGAGACGAAGAACAGCACCGCGAACGCATCGCGCAGCGGCAGGGTCTCGTTGGCGGCCTGGTGGCTGAATTCCGATTCGTTGAGCAGCATGCCGGCGAAGAACGCGCCCAGCGCGAACGACACGCCGAACATCGCCGCCGACCCGAACGCCACGCCCAGCGCGATGGCCAGCACGCACAGCGTGAACAACTCGCGCGAGCCGGTGCCCGCCACGCGTTCGAGGATCCACGGAATCACGCGGCGGCCGACGATCAGCATCACCGCGACGAACGCGCCGACCTTGGCGAAGGTCTTGAACAGCGCTTCCCACACGTCGACCGCATTGGCCGCATCGCCCTTGAGCAGGCCGGCCAGCGCGGGCAGCAGCACCAGCGCCAGCACCATCGCCAGGTCCTCGACGATCAGCCAGCCGACCGCGATGCGCCCGCGGCCGGTCTCGACCAGCCGGCGTTCCTCCAGCGCGCGCAGCAGCACCACGGTACTGGCGACCGACAGCGACAGGCCGAACACCAGGCCGGCACCGTGCGACCAGCCCAGCAGCAGCGCCATGCCCCAGCCCAGCGCCGTCGCCAGCCCGATCTGCGCCACCGCGCCGGGCACTGCGATGGCCTTCACGTCCAGCAGGTCCTTCAGCGAGAAATGCAGGCCCACGCCGAACATCAGCAGGATCACGCCGATTTCCGCCAGTTGCGGTGCCAGTGTCTGATCGCCGACGAACCCCGGCGTGAACGGCCCCGCGATCACGCCCGCTATCAGATAGCCGACCAGCGGCGACAGACGCAGGCGCTGCGCGAGCGCGCCGAAGATGAAGGCCAGCACGAAGCCGGCCACCAGGATCGCGATCAGTGACGTGTGATGCATCGGCTCTCCAGGGACGGTAACCGGTTCAGGATGTGGGCCGAGGCAGGCTGATGCAACCTGCGCGTGCATCCCTCACCGCGAATGCACCGATTGGAACAGGTGCGCAGCGCAGGTCCTGTGGACGCGATGAGGGTCAAGCTGAATGGCGTGGAATCCGAGGCGATCTCCGGTCGCCATCGCATCGGATGCGATGCATGGTCCAGACCACCGATCGGTCCGGCGCGCGATGCGAGCGATTTCGAATGCCGTGATCGTGGCGCGCCCGACCAGCTACACCGCCATTGGACCGGACGCAGGTGACGGAAAGGAACGCCTCCGCATCCGGAGGCGTTCTTCATCCGCGGCGATGGCGGATCTCACCACTTGTAGCCGACCTTCCCGTACACGTAGGCGCCGTTGAAGCCAGCCGGCGAGCTGGCGCTGTAGGGGATCTGGCCGTTGGTCGAGTTGGCGTAGATCACCTCGTCCGGATACTCGTTCAGCACGTTGTCGGCGCCGAGGGTGAATTCCCAGTTGTCGAACTCGTAGCTGCCCGACAGGTCGAGCGTCCATTGCGCGTCGAAGGTCTGGTCGCGGGCGATGTTCGCCGGCGTCGGCGTGGCACCGAACAGCACGGTGAATTCGCCGTAGCGCGTGGCCGTGGCATTGAAGCCCCAGTTGCCCAGCCGGTAGTTGCCGCCGAGCTGGAACTTGTCGCGCGGCGAACCATCGGTGAGGCGGCCGATCTCGACGCGGCCGAAGCGCACCGCGGTGGGGTCGATGGCCATCAGCGACGGTGGGTTGTCGGCGATCCGCTCGATCGTGGTCTTGTTGTAGTTGTAGGCCACGGTCGTGTCGAGCACGCCACCGGCGAGGTCGAACGAGTAGGTGCCGATGATGTCCACGCCCTTGGTGCGCGTGTCGACCGCGTTGGTGAAGTAGCGACCGCCGCCCAGGCTCGCTTCGACGTTGGCGTTGAGGTAGTTGCGTACCGCGGTCGAAGTCAGGTTCTCCGACAGCAGGATGCGGTCGTCGATGTCGATCAGGTAGGCGTCGACGGTGATGTACAGCTTGTCGATGGGCGTCAGCACCAGGCCGAGGCTGTAGTTGTTGGAGGTTTCGGCCTTCAGCGGTTCGGCGCCCAGCGCGATCGCCGCCGGGTCGTTGACGCGGAAGGTGCGGATGTCGAACGGCTGCCCGCCGATGAAGTTGGTCGCGGTGGACTGGAAGAACTGCTGCTGCAGCGTCGGCGCGTGGAAGCCGGTGGAGACGGTGGCGCGGATCGCGAACTGCTCGTTGGGCGCGAAGCGGCCCGACAGCTTGCCGGTGGTCTCGCTGCCGAAGTCGCTGTAGTCCTCGCTGCGCACGGCGATGCCGGCGGAGAACTGCTCGTTGAACTCCGCTTCCAGCGACGCGTACACGCCGTAGCTTTCGCGGTTGAAGTGGCCGGCGTCGGACGGCTTGAAGCCCGGGAACACCTGCGCACCCGACGCCGTCGGGCTGCCGTTGAGCAGCTCGCCGCCGTTGGCCCACGAGTGGAAGTCGCCCGGGCTCTGGTTGAATTTCTCGCCCTTCCATTCGGCGCCGAAGGCCAGCGTCATGGTCGTCTCGCCGGCTTCGAGCAGCTTGTTGACGTCGAGGTTGAGCAGGTTCTGGCTGTATTCCAGCGCGCCGGAATGGAACTGCGTCGGCGAGGCCGCGCCGAAGCTGCGGTTGAGGCTGTCCTCGACGCCGAAGCTGAGCTGGCTGACGCCGTAGTTGTACGACAGGTCGACGTTCCAGCCGCCGGCGGTTTCGCCCTTCACGCCGAGCACCAGCGCGCCGTCCTCGGCGATGTTGCGGATCAGCGGCAGGAAGCCGTTGGGGTAGATCGCCAGGACGTTGCGGTTGTTGTTGGCGTTTCGATAGAAGCCGTTGGACAGCACGTCGCGCCGGCTGGCGATGCCGTAGCCGTAGAAGTTGACCGCCTCGGCCGGGCTGAAGTCGGCGTTGGCGGAGACCGCGTTGTAGTCGACTTCCGGATCGCCCCAGCGCTGCACCACCTGGCCCAGCGGCGTGTGGTTGTCGCTGTTGTTGGGCACGTTGGACGTGTTGGTGGTGGTGCCGGGGCCGAACACCCAGGGCCGCGCGCGATCCGTGTAGTCCTGGTGGCCGACCTGCGCGGCCAGGTGCAGGGCGCCGGTTTCGCCCAGCGCGAAGCCGGCGTTGCCGTCCAGCTGTGCCTGTTCGCCGTCTCCGGCGCTGTACTTGCCGCCGGTCAGTCCGACGCTGCCGCCTTCGGCGCTGCCCTTGAGCACGACGTTGATCACGCCGGCGATCGCGTCCGAGCCGTACTGCGCCGAGGCGCCGTCGCGCAGCACTTCCACGCGCTGGACCGCGGCGATCGGAATGGTGTTGAGGTCGGCCGGCGAGGAGCCGCGGCCCTGGGTGCCGTTGAGGTTGACCAGCGCGGTGCCGTGGTAGCGCTTGCCGTTGACCAGCACCAGCACCTGGCCCGGGTCGAGGCCGCGCAACTGCGCCGGGCGCACCGCGTTGGTGCCGTCGCTGATCGCCGGCCGCGGGAAGTTCAGCGAGGGCACCGCGCGCGACAGCGCGGTCGCCAGTTCGGTGGTGCCGGTGGCCTGCAGCGCTTCCGGGGTGATCACGTCGATCGGCGACTGCGACTGCGCCACCGTGCGGGTGGACACCCGGGTGCCGGTGACGATCAGGGTGTCGAGGGTGCGCGGAGTCGAGGCCGGCGCGGGGGCTGGTTCCTGCGAGAGCGCGGGCGCGGCGGCAAGGGCGAGTACGACGGCGGCGGCGAGCGGGGAGAGGCGGATCATCGACGGCTCCTGGCTGAGAGGGCTGGGGAGGGGTTCTGCGATAACGCTCTGAAAACTTTGCCGTTTGTGGCGGATGGCTCTCCGAGTAACAGGTGCGCGCCGCCGTTGTCAACAGTTTCTTAACAAACGGTACCGTCTCCCGATAGACTGGCGGGCCGCTTCAGCCCACTGCCTCGCGCAGCCTCCCACCGTGATCTCCTTCCGCAATTTCGCCCTTCGCCGGGGCGAGCGCCTGCTGCTGTCCAATGTCGACCTCGCGCTGCACGCCGGGTGGCGCGTGGGCGTGATCGGCCGCAACGGCACGGGCAAGTCGTCGCTGTTCGCCGCCATTCAGGGCGAGGTGGAAGCCGACCAGGGCGACATCGACGTGCCGTCGCGCGTGCGCATCGCCAGCGTCGCGCAGGAGACGCCGGCCCTGGACGATCCGGCGCTGGACTTCGTGCTGTCGGGCGATGCCGCGGTGCACGCGGCCATCGCCATGGAGCGCGATGCGATGGCGCGCGAGGACTGGGAAGCCGTGGCCGAGGCGCACCACCGGCTGGAGGAACTGGGCGGCTACGACGCCACCGCGCGCGCCGGCAAGCTGATGCACGGCCTCGGCTTCTCGCCGGACACGCACGAGCGCACGGTGAAGGAATTTTCCGGCGGCTGGCGCGTGCGCCTGAACTTGGCACGCGCGCTGATGACGCCGTCCGACCTGCTGCTGCTGGACGAGCCGACCAACCACCTCGACCTCGACGCCGTGCTGTGGCTGGAGCAGTGGCTGCTGAAGTACCCCGGCACGCTGCTGCTGATCTCGCACGACCGCGAATTCCTGGACGGCGTGTCCACGCACACGCTGCACCTCAACGACGGCAAGGCCAGGCTGTACACCGGCGACTACACCGCGTTCGAGCGCCAGCGCGCCGAGCAGTTGCGCCAGCAGCAGATCGCGTTCGAGAAGGAGCAGGCCGAGCGAGCGCACCTGCAGAGCTTCATCGACCGCTTCAAGGCCAAGGCCAGCAAGGCCAAGCAGGCGCAGAGCCGCATGAAGCGCCTGGCCAAGCTGGCCGGCACCGAGGCGGTCCGCATCGAGCGCGCGCTGCGTATCGACTTCCCCGCGCCGGACAAGCTGCCGCACGCGCTGCTGCGCCTGACCGACGCCGACTGCGGCTACGGCCAGCACACGGTGCTGCACGACGTGCGCTTCGTGCTGGAGGCCGGCGACCGCGTCGCGCTGCTGGGCCCCAACGGCGCCGGCAAGTCCACGCTGGTGAAGTCGCTGGTGGGCGAGATCCCGCTGCTCACCGGCGAGCGCGGCGGCCACCCGGACCTGCGCATCGGCTACTTCGCCCAGCACACGGTCGAGTCGCTGCAGGAAGGCAGCACGCCCATCGACCACCTGGCCAAGATCGCGCCGGGCGTGGCCACGCAGCAGCTGCGCGACTTCCTGGGCAAGTGGAACTTCCCGGGCGATCGCGCGTTCGAGTCGGTGGACGGATTCTCCGGTGGCGAGCGCGCCCGCCTGGCGCTGGCGTTGATCGCGTGGCGCAAGCCCAACGTGCTGCTGCTCGACGAACCCACCAACCACCTCGACCTGGACATGCGCGAGGCCCTGGCCGAGGCACTCAGCGACTTCGACGGCGCGATCGTGCTGGTCTCGCACGACCGCCACCTGATCGGCCTGGTCTGCGACACGTTCTGGCGCGTGGCCGATGGCGTCGCGCAGCCTTTCGACGGCGACCTGGACGCCTACGCCGTATGGCTGCGCACCCGCGAGTCCTCGGCGGAGAAGGAGAAGGCCAAGCCCGCGCCGGTCGCTGCCGCGCCCGCCAAGCCGGCGTCGAAAGGACCGAAGGTCAACGCACACAAGCTGGCTCAGGCCGAAGCACGCGTGGCCGAACTGGAATCGAAGCTGCACACGCTCGACATGGACCTGGCCGATCCCGACCGCTATGCCGGCGGCGGCACCGATGCGGTGGCGTTGTCGAAACACCGCGAACGGATCGCGGCGGAACTGGCGGAAGCCGAAGAGGCGTTGCTGGGCTTGTACGACGCGTAGGCGCACCATGCTGCCGTCGCGCGCTTCACCGGGCGGTGCTGCGTGCGTTCGAGGTGCGGTCGCTGATGTCCGTCATTCCCGCGAATCCATCGGTCCGATGCTTCACGCTGGACGGACTACGCAGCGTTGAAGGTTAGATCAAAGTGGATTCCAGCGTTCGCTGGAATGACGAACGCAAGAGTGTTTCCGTTGCATCGCCTGCGGACGGCTTGATGGCCTGGATGCCGGCCTTCGCCGGGATGACGGGCTCGCCCTTCTCCCATCGGGAGAGGGGTTGGGGTGAGGGGCAACGAAGAAGTGGCGCAGAACCGCCGGTGCACTGAAGCGCTGCGCTGTGACTTGCCGCCTGGTCTGCCGTAGTGAAGATCAAAGTGGATTCCAGCTTTCGCTGGAATGACGGTGGAGTGGGCCTTTCGCCCCGGCTGCGAGGCTTGATTGCCTGGGTCCCGGCCTTCGCCGGGACGACGGGGTCCTGAAGGATGTCGAACGTCAGCGAAGACGTCGTCGCTGATGCTCGTCATTCCCGCGAAGGCGCGAATCCATCGGTGCGACGCTTCACGCGAGACGGATTGCGCAGCGTTGGTTTCGCGCGCTCCATCGCCCAATGGCGAGCCCGCAGCCGCGCTGCCCTGGCCCCCTCCGAACCGGCAAGTCGATCCGTTTGCGCCTGAACGCCCGAAAGGCTTGAAAAACCGCCACTTGCCTCCAGAATGCCGGCCTGTCTTTCGCAACCTCGTCCGCCATGCCGATCTACGCCTTCGAATGCGCCGCCTGCGGCCACACCTTCGACCGCCTGCAGAAGCTGTCCGACGCGGATCCGGCCCAGTGCCCGGCCTGCGGCGAGCCGCAGGTGCGCCGCCAGCTCACCGCCCCGCAGTTCCGCCTGGCCGGCGGCGGCTGGTACGAGACCGACTTCAAGAAGGACGGCGACAAGAAGCGCAACCTGGCCGGCGAGGGCGGCGCGGCCAAGCCCGCCGACAGCAAGCCGGCAGAGAGCAAGCCTGCCGAGAAGAAGACCGAGACCCCGGCCAGCAGCAAGCCCTGAGGGCGCGGTCAGCGATACGGCGCGACCACGATCCGTTCGCGAGCAAGCTCACTCCTACGGCGGCGTCCGCGCCGTAGGGGACGTAGGAGCCAGCTTGCTGGCGACCAAGCCCTCCTGGCGGCAACCGCTCTGCGGGCCCTCAACACACGACCGGCGGCGTTCCTGCCACGCAGCGTTCGCGATCATCGACATCCGCTACGCCGCCGACGGGTCAGGCGCTCCCGCTGCCGCTAGAATGCCCAGTTCTCCGGCCGGCCTGCGCCGGACCGTAGCTTTCCAGCTGTCGTGATTCTTGGAGCCCCCATGCGTACCCACTTCTGCGGCCTCGTCGATGAGGCCCTGATCGGCCAGACCGTCACCCTGTGCGGCTGGGCCGACGTCGCCCGCAACCTCGGCGGCCTGTGCTTCATCGACCTGCGCGATCACGAAGGCATCGTGCAGATCGTGGCCGAGCCGACGTCGGACGCGGCGCTGGGCGCGGGCGACGCCAATGCGGCGGTCATCGCGACCGCGGCCCAGGTGGGCTACGAGGACTGCCTGCGCGTCACCGGCGTGGTGCGCAAGCGCGAGGCGGTCAACAACAAGATCCGCACCGGCCAGGTCGAAGTCGTCGCGACCCGCATCGAGGTGTTGAACAAGGCCGAGCCGCTGCCGTTCCACGCGCACGAGAACGCGGGCGAGGACATCCGCCTGAAGTACCGCTACCTCGACCTGCGGCGCCCCGAAATGCAGCAGATGATGCGCACGCGCATCAAGCTGGTGCAGGCCCTGCGTCGCTATCTCGACGAGCGCGGCTTCCAGGACATCGAGACGCCCATCCTGACCAAGGCCACACCGGAAGGCGCGCGCGACTTCCTGGTTCCGGCGCGCATGCACCCGGGCGAGTTCTACGCGCTGCCGCAGTCGCCGCAGCTGTTCAAGCAGATCCTGATGATGGCGGGCTTCGACCGCTACTACCAGATCGCGCGCTGCTTCCGCGACGAGGCGCTGCGTGCCGACCGCCAGCTCGAGTTCACCCAGCTCGACATGGAGTTCGCGTGGGTGTCCGAGCGCGATGTGCAGGACACCGTGGAGGCGATGATCCGCGAGGTTTTCCGCGAGGTGATCGGCGTGGAGCTGGCCGCGGAATTCCCGCGCATGACCTACGCCGAGGCGATGCGTCGCTACGGTTCGGACAAGCCCGACCTGCGCATCGCGATGGAGTTCACCGACGTCGCGGAGCTGGTGAAGAACTGTGAGTTCAAGGTGTTCACCGACTGGGCCAACCACGAGGACGGCCGCGTGATCGCGCTGCGCGTGCCCGGCGCCGCCACGCTGAGCCGCAAGCAGATCGACGACTACGGCGCCTACGCGGCGAAGTTCGGCGCCAAGGGCCTGGCGTGGATGAAGGTCGAGGACGCGGGCAAGGGCCGCGACGGCATCAATTCGCCGATCGCCAAGTTCCTGGACGACGCCACGCTGGCCGCCATCGTGCAGGCCACCGGTGCGGCCACGGGCGATGCGATCTTCTTCGGCGCGGCGACGTACAAGTCGGCCAGCGACTTCATGGGCGCGCTGCGCCTGAAGCTCGGCAAGGACCTGGGCCTGGTCGAGGCCGGCTGGCGCCCGCTGTGGGTCACCGACTTCCCGATGTTCGAGTGGGACGAGGAGGAAGGCCGCTACGTCGCCCTCCATCATCCGTTCACCGCGCCGGCGGTGGACAGCATCGAGGACCTGCGCGCCAACGCGAAAACCGCGGTGTCGCGCGGCTACGACATGGTGCTCAACGGCAACGAGATCGGCGGCGGTTCGATCCGCATCCATCGTCCGCAGATGCAGAGCGCGGTGTTCGAGTTGCTGGGCATCGGCGCGGAGGAGGCCGAAGGCAAGTTCGGCTTCCTGCTGGACGCGCTGAAGTTCGGCGCGCCGCCGCACGGCGGCATCGCGTTCGGCATCGACCGCATCGCCGCGCTGATGGCCGGCACCGAGTCGATCCGCGACGTCATCGCGTTCCCCAAGACCACCACCGCGCAGTGCCTGATGACCGGCGCGCCGTCGCCGGTGCCGGACGCGCAGCTGGCGGAAGTCCACATCCAGGTTCGTGAGAAGGAAGGGAAGTAACCATGAGCGAAGTTCCGTTTGACCTTGAGTGGGAAGCCCTGGGCGAAACCGGTTCGGCGGCGGGCGCGGGCCTGACGACCGAGCGCGCGCAGGTGTTCGGCGGTTGGCTGGTGCGCACGCGCGCCGGTGCCGGCGTGGTCTCGCTGGCGTTCGTTCCGGACGAGCAGTTCCGCTGGGACGGTGAGGATTTCGGCGACGAGTACGAAGAGGAAGACGAGGACGCCGAAGAGGACGAGGAAGACGAGGAAGAGTCCGACGAGGACGAAGAGGAAGACCAGTAACGATGGAGCTGCGCCGCGCGACTCCGTCCGACGCCGAGGCGCTGTCGGTGCTGTCGTCGGCGTGCTTCACGCAGACCTTCGGCCATCTCTATCCGCCGGAGGATCTGTCGCACTTCCTGGGCGAGGCCTACGCCGCAACGGCGTGGGCCAGTCTGCTTTCCGACTCCGCATACGCGACGTGGCTGCTGGAAGTCGACGGAAAGCCCGTCGGCTACGCAACGGCCGGCGCATGCACGCTCCCGCACGCCGACGTCGCGCCGGAAGACGGTGAGCTCAAGCGCCTGTACGTCCTGCGCGAGCATCAGAACGGCGGCTGGGGTTCGCGCCTCTTCGACGCTGCGATGGAATGGCTGCTGCGCGACGGTCCGCGCACGCTGTGGATCGGCGTGTGGAGCGAGAACCTCGGCGCGCAGCGCTTCTACGCGCGCCACGGATTCGAGCGCGTGGGCGACTACGACTTCGTGGTCGGCAACACGCGGGACCATGAGTTCATCCTGAGGCAGACGACGCGGCCGTAGCGCTGCCTCTCTCTTCGCATCCCACGCGCCTGTTCTGCTTCTCTCTCCCACCGGGAGAGGGAACGAGGGTGAGGGTAGGGGCGAGCCGTGTGTCGAAGATCGCGAAGCGTCAGTCAGCTGGCGATGTCATTGCACCGCATGTCCCGACCCTCACCCCAACCCCTCTCCCGATGGGAGAGGGGCTATTCGCGGGCGTCGTTGCGGCCCTACTGAAAGCCAAATTTTTTGTTTTCAGCGGGAACGTTGCCGGATGGCGGAAGTCCCTGAGGGCCGACGCTCTGCTTCCCTCTCCCGCCGGGAGAGGGATCGAGGGTGAGGGTAGGGACGAGCCGTGCGTCGAACATCGCGAAGCGTCGGTCACCTGGCTGTGTCATTGCATCGCATGTCCCGACCCTCACCCCAACCCTTCTCCCGGTGGGAGAGGGGCTATTCCTGGCTCCTCGTTGCGGGCGCCTGCTGCACGCCAAGCTTTTTGTTCTCAGCGGAAAGATGTCGCATGGCGGAAGTCCCTGAGGGCCGACGCTCTGCCTCCCTCACCCAGCGGGAGAGGGATCGAGGGTGAGGGTAGGGGCGAGCCGTGTGTCGAAGATCGCGAAGCGTCAGTCACCTGGCGGTGTCATTGCACCGCATGTCCCGACCCTCGCCCCAACCCCTCTCCCGGTGGGAGGGGGGCTATTCGCGGCGCGTGATTGCGGTCCCCTACTGCACGCCAAGCTTTTTGTTCTCAGCGGAAAGATGTCGCATGGCGGAAGTCCCAGAGGGCCGACGCTCTGCTTCCCTCTCCCGATGGGAGAGGGGCTATTCGCAGCGCGTCGTTACGGGCGTCCCCCTCGCACGCTCCAACGTCTTTCTCACTCCCCCGCACCGCAGCAGGGCAACATCGCCCCCATGACCGATCGCGTGATCCTGCTCCACGGGCTCTGGATGCCCCGCCTCTCCATGCACTGGCTGGCGCGTCGCCTGCGCGGGGCCGGGTTCACGACCGAAACCTTCGGCTACGCCACCGTGGCAGGCGGGCCCGACGCAGCCGTCCCGCGCCTGGCCGACCACCTGCGCGGCCGGCCGGCGCACCTGCTGGCACACAGCCTGGGCGGGCTGGTGGCGCTGACCACGCTGGAGCGCCACCCCGACCTGCTGGTCACCCGCGTGGTGTGCCTGGGCTCGCCGCTGTGCGGGAGCGGGGCGGCCAAGGGGCTGGCAGGGCACGCCTGGAGCGCGATGTCGCTGGGACACAGCGCGGACCTGTTGCGCCGGGGCTGCAATCCCTGGCGCGGGGCCGCCGCGGTGGGCGTCATCGCCGGCAGCACGCCGATCGGCCTGGGCCGCTATTTCGGCCGCTTCCACGGCGACAACGACGGCACCGTGGCGGTCGAGGAAACCTGCCTGGGCGGCCTGACGGACCACACGGTCATCCCCACCAGCCACACCGGCCTGCTGGTCTCGCCGGTGGCTGCGCGGCTAGCCGTGGCGTTCTTCCGCGAAGGCCGCTTCCATCCGGGCGCGACCGGGCCGATCAGGTAAAATTGCCGGCTTCGACACGTTTTCATCTGGAAGATTCCATGGGCAGAGGACCCTCCATCGAGGCCCGCAAGAACGCGGTTGACGCGCAGCGTGGCAAGATCTTCACCAAGGTGATCCGCGAGATCGGCGTCGCCGCACGCAACGGCGGCGGCGATCCCGGGGGCAATCCGCGCCTGCGCGCGGCGGTCGACAAGGCGCTGTCGGTCAACATGTCCAAGGACGTGATTGAGCGCGCCATCAAGAAGGCTACCGGCGAACTGGAAGGCGTCGAATACGAGGAGATCCGCTACGAGGGCTACGCCCCGGGCGGCGTCGCGGTCATCGTCGACTGCCTGACCGACAACAAGGTCCGCACCGTGGCCGACGTGCGCCATGCGTTCGGCAAGTTCGGCGGCAACCTCGGCACCGATGGCTCGGTGTCCTTCATGTTCAAGAAGCTGGGCGTGCTGTCCTTCGCCGCCGGTGCGGACGAGGAGAAGATCACCGAGGTCGCCATCGACGCCGGCGCGGACGACGTGGTCGTCTACGACGACGGCGCGATCGACGTGGTCACCGCGCCGGACGCATTCGCTGCCGTGAAGGCGGCCATGGAGGGCGCCGGCCTGACAGCCGACATTGCCGAAGTCACCATGCGCGCGGACAACGACGTGGCCGTGTCCGGCGAGACCGCGCAGCAGGTCGCCAAGCTGCTGCGCTGGCTGGAAGACATGGACGACGTGCAGAACGTCTATTCCAACGCCGAACTCGGCGAGGACGCGTACGCCTGACCCCGGGTCGGCGTAGGCTCGCGACGTGATCCGAATCCTGGGAATCGACCCCGGCTCGCAGCGCACCGGCATCGGCGTCATCGACGTCGCCGCCGACGGGCGCTGCGCCTTCGTGCATGCGCAGGCGCTGAAGCTGCTAGACGCGGAGGACTTCCCCTCGCGCCTGGGCCTGCTTTGCGAAGGCCTGGAAGCGCTGCTGGACGAATGGCAGCCGCAGCAGGTGGCCATCGAGACGGTCTTCATGGACAAGTCGGCCACCTCGGCGCTGAAGCTCGGCCATGCCCGCGGCGCCGCGCTGGCGACGGTGGTGCGCCGTCGCATCCCGATCAGCGAATACCCGCCACGCGTGATCAAGCAGTCGCTTGTCGGCCGCGGTGCCGCCGACAAGCAGCAGGTGCAGCACATGGTGCGCCTGCTGCTGAACCTCCCCGAAGTGAAGCTGCAGGCCGACGCCGCCGACGCGCTTGCAGTTGCCCTCACCCATGCCCACATGAGCGCTACGTCCGCGCGCACGGGCCTGTCCACTGCGCTGCTGCGGAGACGTGGAGCATGACCGATCGCCTCGAAGACACGTTGATGCCCGAGCCACCGGCCCGCGTGTCGCCGCGCCAGGGACAACCGTGGTCGGAGGCCTGCCGATGATCGGCCGCCTCAAAGGCATTCTCGTCCTCAAGCAGCCACCGTGGCTGGTCGTGGACGTCAACGGCGTCGGCTACGAGCTCGAAGCGCCCATGAGCACCTTCTACGACCTGCCGGACCTGGGACGCGAGGTGTCGCTGTTCACGCATTACGCGCAGAAGGAAGACAGCGTCTCGCTGTACGGCTTCCTGCGCGAGGGTGAGCGCCGCCTGTTCCGCGACGTGCAGAAGGTCTCGGGCATCGGCGCGAAGATCGCGCTGGCGGTGCTGTCGGGCGTGTCGGTGGACGAGTTCGCCCGGCTGGTGCAGGCCGGCGACATCACCGCGCTCACGCGCATCCCGGGCATCGGCAAGAAGACCGCCGAACGCATGGTGGTCGAACTGCGCGACCGCGCGGCCGATCTGGCCGGTGCCGGTGCGACGCTCGCAGCGCCCGGTGCGGCGGCCGATCCGCAGAGCGAGGCCGTGATCGCCCTGCAGCAGCTGGGTTACAAGCCCGCCGAGGCCGTGCGCATGGCGCGCGATGCCACCGCCGCCGGCGACGACGCCGCCACCATCATCCGCAAAGCGCTAAAGTCCGCGCTTCGCTGAGCCGGTCGTTTCGCGACCCGAAGCAGACGCCTACATGTCCTCGTCCGTTCCCTCATCGCCTGCCGCTGCCCACGGCCCCAACGCCCACGGCAAGCAGGGGCTCGCCAGCCTCATGGTCGGCGCCATCGGCGTCGTCTTCGGCGACATCGGCACCAGCCCGCTGTACACGCTGAAGGAGGCGTTCTCGCCGCACTTCGCGCAGCAACTGGGCATGGTGGTGGACCAGGCGACGGTGCTGGGCATGCTGTCGCTGGTGTTCTGGGCGTTGATGATCGTGGTCACGCTGAAGTACGTGACCATCATCATGCGCGCCGACAACCAAGGCGAGGGCGGCATCATGGCGCTGATGGCGCTGGCCCAGCGCACGCTGGCGAAAGGCTCCCGCTCGGCCTACGTGGTGGGCATCCTGGGCATCTTCGGCGCCTCGCTGTTCTTCGGCGACAGCGTCATCACGCCGGCCATCACCGTGCTCGGCGCGGTGGAAGGCCTGGAAGTCGCCGCGCCCGGGCTGCACCGCTTCATCGTGCCGTTGTCGGTGATCATCCTGGTGCTGGTGTTCCTGGCGCAGCGCTTCGGCACCGAGAAGGTCGGCCGCGTGTTCGGCCCGGTGATGCTGGTGTGGTTCGTTTCGCTGGCGCTGATCGGCATCTACAACATCGTCAAGGCGCCCGACGTGATCCGCGCGCTCAACCCGATGTGGGGCATGCGCTTCTTCGCCGAGCACGGCGGGCTGTCGGTGATGATCCTGGGCGTGGTGGTGCTGGCCGTGACCGGCGGCGAGGCACTGTACGCCGACATGGGCCACTTCGGCCCGCGCCCGATCCGCCACTCCTGGTACTTCCTGGTCCTGCCGTGCCTCACCCTGAATTACCTGGGGCAGGGCGCCTTCGTGCTGGCCCATCCGGAAGCGGTGAAGAACCCGTTCTTCGAGGCGGTGCCGCAGTGGGCGCTGTACCCGATGATCGTGCTGGCGACGATGGCGGCGGTGATCGCCTCGCAGGCGGTCATCACCGGCGCCTATTCCGTGGCGCGGCAGGCGATGCAGCTGGGCTTCCTGCCCCGCATGCAGATCAAGCACACCTCGCAGGAAACCATCGGCCAGATCTACGTGCCGTACATCAACTGGCTGCTGATGATCGCCGTGCTGGTGGTGGTGCTGATGTTCCGCAGCTCCACCGCGCTGGCCACGGCCTATGGCATCTCCGTGTCCGCGACCATGCTGATCGACACGCTGCTGCTGGCACTGGTCGCGCGCGCGCTGTGGCCGCGCTGGCGCACCTGGGTGCTGCCGCTATGCCTGGTGTTCTTCGCCGTCGACGCAGGTTTCGTGTTCGCCAACGGTGCCAAGTTCTTCGACGGCGCATGGTTCCCGCTGCTGCTGGGCGTGGTGGTGTTCACCCTGCTGCGCACGTGGCGCCGCGGCCGCGAACTGCTGCACGAGGAAGTGCGCAAGGAAGGCATCTCGCTCGACACCTTCCTGCCTGGCCTGATGCTGGCGCCGCCGGTGCGCGTGCCAGGCACGGCCATCTTCATGACCGCCGACAAGGGCGTGGTGCCGCATGCGCTGCTGCACAACCTCAAGCACAACAAGGTGCTGCACGAGCGCAACGTGTTCCTGACCGTGGAGACGTTGAACATCCCGTACGCGCCGAAGGAAAAGCGCCTGAAGATCGAGTCGATCGGCGAGGACTTCTACCGCGTACTGGTGCGGTTCGGCTTCATGGAAGTGCCCGACGTGCCGCTGGCGCTGATGCGCTCCTGCGACGCGGGCGGCACGTACTTCGACCCGATGGACACCACCTATTTCGCCAGCCGCGAGACCGTTGTCGCCAGCCGCCACCGCGGCATGCCGATCTGGCGCGACCGCCTGTTCGCCTTCATGCACCGCAACGCCGCACCGGCTACCGGGTTCTTCCGGATTCCCGGCAACCGGCTGGTGGAGCTGGGCGCGCAGGTGGAGATCTGAGAAGCCGGGAATGAAGAATCGGGAATCGGGAATGGGAGAAGCGCGAGCGCGATGTGCGAGCATGAAGCGCCGGGTGTGCGCTTGACGATTCCCGGTTCCCCATTCCCGATTCCCGCCACATGAACGATCAACGCATCATCGCCGCCGGCGCCACCCGCGAGGACGAGGCCATCGAAGCCTCGATCCGTCCGAAGCGGCTGGACGAGTACCTCGGCCAGCAGCCCGTGCGCGAGCAGATGAAGATCTACATCGAGGCCGCCAAGGGCCGTGGCGAGGCGCTCGACCACGTGCTGATCTTCGGGCCGCCCGGCCTGGGCAAGACCACGCTCAGCCACGTCATCGCCAACGAACTGGGCGTGAACCTGCGCCAGACCTCGGGTCCGGTGATCGAGAAGGCGGGCGACCTGGCCGCGCTGCTGACCAACCTGCAGCCGCACGACGTGCTGTTCGTCGACGAGATCCATCGCCTCTCGCCGGCCATCGAGGAAGTGCTGTACCCGGCGATGGAGGACTACCAGATCGACATCATGATCGGCGAGGGCCCGGCCGCGCGCTCGATCAAGCTCGACCTGCCACCCTTCACGCTGATCGGCGCCACCACCCGCGCCGGCCTGCTGACCGCGCCGCTGCGCGACCGTTTCGGCATCGTCCAGCGCCTGGAGTTCTATACGCCCGAGGAACTCACCCGCATCGTGCGCCGCTCGGCGCAGATCCTGGGCATCTCATGCGAGGCCGACGGTGCGGCCGAGATCGCGCGTCGCTCGCGCGGCACGCCGCGCATCGCCAACCGTCTGCTGCGCCGCGTGCGCGACTTCGCCCAGGTGCGCGCCGGCGGGGCGATCACGCGCGAGGTCGCCGACGCCGCCATGGCGATGCTCAAGGTCGATCCGGAAGGCTTCGACGAAATCGACCGCCGGCTGCTGGCGACCATCGTAGATGCGTTCGACGGCGGGCCGGTCGGCGTGGAATCGCTGGCCGCCGCGCTGAGCGAGGAGCGCGGCACGATCGAGGACGTGATCGAGCCGTACCTGATCCAGCAGGGCTACCTCATCCGCACCGCACGCGGGCGCATGGCGACGGCCAAGGCGTACCGCCACCTGGGTCTGCAGCCGCGCGGCAGGGAGACCGACCTGTTTTCGGCCAAGTCGGGAACGGGGAATGGGGAATAGGGAACGCGGTCACGACGTGCCCGGCGCTTCCGTCGCGCCCGTGCGGCATCATGGCCGACCGGCCGCGGCATCCATCGCCATCCACTGCGCTTAAATCCATGTTCAGCCACCCCGTTCGCATTTACTGGGAAGATACCGACGCTGGAGGCGTGGTTTACCACGCGCAGTACCTGGCCTATCTCGAGCGCGCGCGGACCGAGTGGATGCGCGCGCAGGGCTATGGACAGGAACTTCTGCGGCGCGAATACGATCTGGTGTTTGCGGTGCGCGCGATGCAGCTCGACTTCCTCAAGCCGGCGCGGCTCGACGACGCGCTGCAGGTGAGTGCGGAGCTGGTCGAGTGCCGCCGCGCCAGCGCGGTGTTCGCGCAGGCGATCCGTCGCGGCGACGACCTGCTGCTGACGTCGGAAGTGAGGGTGGCCGCGCTGGATGCCGGCAGCTTCCGCCCCCGCGCCATTCCGGAGCCGCTGCTGGGCGAACTCAAGGCGCTCGAGCGGCCCCGCCAGGACAAACCATTGCAAGCACACAGTCCCGCAAAGGGCACGGAGAACCAAGCATGACGCCATTGTTGACCGCGCTGCAGGCCGCCACCGTGGAGGCCCTGCCGGAGGACGCCGCCAATGCCGCCGGCCAGGCCGCGCAGGCGCTGACCACCGCCGCAGACAACAACAGCCTCAACCTGCTGCAGCTGGTCCTGCACGCCAGCATCCCGGTGCAACTGGTGATGTTGCTGCTGCTGCTGGGTTCGATCGCTTCGTGGGTGATCATCTTCCGCAAGAAGCGCGTGCTCGACCGCGCCGCGCGCGAGGCGGACAACTTCGAGGAGCGTTTCTGGTCCGGCGCCGAGCTGTCCAAGCTGTACGCCGCCTCGACCGAGCGCAACCGCGACATCAGCGGCATGGAGGCGATCTTCGAAGCCGGCTTCCGCGAGTTCGGCCGCCTGCGCCAGCGCCGCGGCGCCGACAGCCGCATGCAGCTGGAAGGCGCGCAGCGCGCCATGCGCGCCACCGGCTCGCGCGAGATCGACGGGCTGGAACACAACCTCGAATTCCTCGCCAACGTCGGTTCCATCAGCCCGTACGTCGGTCTGTTCGGTACCGTGTGGGGCATCATGATTTCGTTCCAGGGCCTGGCGAACATGAAGGAGGCGACCATCGCCACCGTCGCGCCCGGCATTTCTGAGGCGCTGGTCGCCACCGCCATGGGCCTGTTCGCGGCCATCCCGGCGGTGTGGGCGTACAACCGCTTCGCCACCAAGGTCGAGCGCATCGCGGTCCGCTACGACGCCTTCTCGGAAGAGTTCTCGTCGATCCTGCAGCGCCAGGTCGACGATGCCTGAGCGGATTTGCCGCAAGCATCCGCACTTCGCCGTGCGGACTCTCCAACTGCCGCCCTGGCCGCTGACGCGCCGGGCAATCTGAGGAAGCCATGGCCGGGATCACCGCGCGCCGCCATCGCAAGCGCAAGCTCAAAGCCGAGATCAACGTCGTTCCCTACATCGACGTGATGCTGGTGCTGCTGATCATCTTCATGGTCACCGCGCCGCTGCTGAACCTGGGCGTCGACATCGACCTGCCGAAGTCCAACGCCAAGTCGATCCAGGAGAAGAAGGACCCTGTCATCGTCAGCGTCGATTCCGAGGGTCACTACTTCCTGACGGTGAAGGCCGGCAGCAACGAGGCCGTGACGGCCGAGACGCTGCAGGCGAAGGTGCGCGGCATCGTGTCGCAGAACCCGGACGTGGCGGTGTTCGTCGCCGGTGATGCCAAGGCCAACTACCAGAAGGTCATGGACGCACTGGTGCTGCTGCAGAACGCCAACGTCAAGAAGGTCGGCCTGATGAGCCAGCCCGACCAGAGCACCCAGGGCGGTCGCTGATGCGGGAGACGCGCGCCGATACCGCGCAGGCGTTCGTCTGGGCGCTGTTGCTGCATGCGCTGCTGTTCGCGCTGATGTTCGTCGGCCTGTTGTGGTCGCGCAGCGGCGCGCCCGTGTCCGCGGCGGGCTCGCCCGTGGCCGCGGAACTGATCGACGCCGACGCGCTGTCGCCGGCGATGCAGCGCACGCTGCGCAACCGGCCCAAGCCCGTGGTCGAGGAAGTGCTGCCGCCGCCGGAGCCCGAGGAAGCAGCACCGCTGCCGCAGCCGCTGCCCGAACCGGTACCGCAGGACGCGGTGGCCGAGCCGCAGCGGCAGGCGCAGGACTTCATTCCGGTACCGGACCGCGAGAACCAGGAAGCGGTGGTCGAGACGCCCACGCCGACGCCCGCGGAAGAGACCAAGCCTCAGGAGGCCAAGCGCCGCCAGGAGCAGGTCAACCTGACCGAGGAAAAGCGCCAGCAGCAGGTCGAGCAGGAGCGCCGCCTGGCCGAACAGCAGGAACAGCAACGCCAGCAGCGCCTGGCGGAGATCCGCCGCCAGCGCGAAAAGCTGCAGCGAGAGCAGCAGCTGGCCGAGCAGCGGCTGAAGCAGATCGCGGACGTGCAGGCACGACAGGCCTCGTCCGCCGCGGCCGAAGCGGGGAACCAGGGCAGTGCCGGCAGCGCGGCGCCGGCCGGCAGCGGCGGCACCGACGAAAGCCTGCTGGCCCGCTACCAGGCCGCGATCCAGGGAGCCGTGCTGTCCAAATGGACGCGCCCGGAAACCGTTCCGTTGGGCGCGCGCTGCCGGATCATCATCCGGCAGCTCCCTGGCGGTAACGTGATGTCGGCCGAAGTGACTTCCCCCTGTGCCTATGACGAGGCCGGCCGCCGTTCGATCGAAGCGGCGGTGCTCAAGGCCCAGCCGCTTCCGTACGCCGGCTTCGAAAAAGTCTTCAATCGTCAGCTCAACATCAACTTCACCGCCGAAGATCGCTGACCCGCTCGCCGGCAGGACGCCGCCGACGGGCAGCGCGTCCTTTTGAAGGGCGGCTTGAGGCGGCGTTCACCTGCGGCTGTTAACAATTACAAAGCTGAACGCTGGACCATGGACCGACTGTTCCGCAACACCGGAGTGCCGATGAAACGATCCCACGCCTGGCTGGCCGCGCTGCTGGCCCTTCTGCTCCCCTTCGCCGCCGCCGCCCAGCAGGGCCTGGAGATCGACATCGTCGGCGGCAATGCCGCGGCGCTCCCGATCACCGTCGTGCCCATGCCCTACCAGGGCAGCGCCGCCGCGCCGCAGACGGATGTGTCCCAGGTGGTCACAGCCGACCTCGCGCGTTCGGGTCAGTTCCGTCCGCTCCCGGTCAACGACATCGTCGAGAAGCCGACCCGCGGCGGCGAGATCAACTACCCGACCTGGCGCGCGCTCAACCAGGACTACATCGTGGTCGGCCGCGTGCTGGATGCCGGCGCCGGAAGCTATCGCGTCGAATATGAGCTGTTCGACGTGGCCAAGCAGCAGCGCCTGCTTGGCTTCGCGCTGACCGCGCGTGCCAACGCGATGCGCGACGTCGCCCACCAGATCGCCGACGCGGTGTACGAGAAGATCACCGGCGTGCGCGGCGCGTTCTTCACCCGCATCGCCTACGTCACCGTGACGGGCAGCGGCCGTGGCTCGCAGTACTCGCTGGTGGTCGCCGACTCCGACGGATTCAATCCGCAGACGGTGGTGCGCTCGCCCGAGCCGCTGCTGTCGCCCTCGTGGAGCCCGGACGGCAACCGCATCGCGTACGTGAGCTTCGAGGGTGGCAACTCGACCATCTACATCCAGAACATCACCTCTGGCGCGCGCGAACTGGTCGCCAAGTACCGCGGCATCAACGGCGCGCCGTCGTTCTCGCCCGACGGCCGCAAGCTGGCGCTGACCCTGTCGCGCACCGGCAATCCCGAGATCTACGTGATGGACCTGGGCAGCAAGGCGCTGAACCAGCTGACCAACCATTTCGCCATCGACACCGAACCGACCTGGAGCGCGGACGGTGGCACCATCTACTTCACCTCCGACCGTGGCGGACGCCCGCAGATCTATTCGGTACCGTCCAGCGGCGGTAGCGCGACGCGCGTGACCTTCCAGGGCAGCTACAACGCCAGCGCCAGCGTGTCGGCCGACGGCAAGAAGATCGCCACCGCGCAGGGCGCCGGCAACAACTACCGAATCGCCCTGATGGACAGCAGCCTGGGCGCTGCGCGCTGGAGCACACTTTCGCCGGGATCGCTGGACGAATCGCCCAGCTTTGCACCGAACGGCGCCATGATCCTTTATGCTGCGCGCGAGGGCCGCCGGGGTGTGCTCTACGCCGTTTCGTCCGATGCACGGGTGCGTCAGCGCCTGGTGCTTGCGGACGGGGACGTGCGGGAGCCCGCCTGGGGGCCGTTCCGTTTGCCGCGTTGATACAAACGAAAGCGGCGTATCGCTAAAAAAGTCAGTTTGCCCCGTACTGTCCCACGCCCGTAACGACGAGGAACAACCATGAATAACACCACTCGTATCCTGCTCGCCGCCGTGCTCTGCACCGCGGCCGTGGCCTGCTCCAAGAAGGTCAAGGAAGAAGCTCCGCCGGCCGAGACCGCTCCGTCCCAGCCGACCGCCCCCGTGACCGACTCCGGCGCTTTCGGCCCGGAAGATCTGGATACCGACGCCTGCCTGCGTCAGCGCGTCGTCTACTTCGACTTCGACCAGGACACCCTGCGTCCGGAGTTCCAGGCGATCGTCGGCTGCCACGCCAAGTACCTGCGTGACCGTCCGTCCTCGCGCATGACCCTCGAAGGCCACGCCGACGAGCGCGGCAGCCGCGAGTACAACCTGGGTCTGGGCGAGCGCCGCGGCAATGCCGTGTCGTCGGCCATCCAGGCCAACGGTGGTTCGGGCAGCCAGATCACCGTGACCAGCTACGGCGAAGAGCGCCCGGTCTGCACGGACTCGAACGAGGACTGCTGGGCCAAGAACCGCCGCGTCGAGATCGTCTACACCGCCAAGTAAGCGGTGCAGGAAACGTACGCAGTGATGCTTCGCAAGACCGTACTGGCATTGGCGTTCGCGGCGGCCCTCGTGGTCGCCGCGCCCGTCGCCGCGCAACGGGCCAGCCTGGCCGACCGCGTCGCCGCGCTTGAGCAGCAGGCGGCCGGCAACCAGGTCAACGTCGACCTGTTGAACCAGGTCACCCAGTTGCGCAGCGAAGTGCAGGCCCTGCGTTCGCAGGTGGAAGAACTGCAGCAGCAGAACCAGCAGTTGCTGCAGAGCTCCAAGGCCCAGTACCTGGATCTCGACGGTCGCATCAACCGTCTGGAAGGCGGCGCGGTCGTGCCGCCCTCCGATGCGCCCACGGTGCCTGCCACCACACCGGCAGCGCCGTCGGCCTCCGCCAAGGACCGCCCACCGGCGGTCTACGGCGACAAGGGCGCCATCGCCAAGAATGCCGACGAGCGCGCGGCCTACGATGCCGCCTTCAATGCGCTCAAATCGGGCGACTACGTGCAGTCCTCGCGGCTGTTCCAGTCGTTCGTCGAAACCTACCCTGACGGCGCATACGCGCCCAACGCGCTGTACTGGCTGGGCGAGAGCTACTACGTCACCCAGAACTACCAGCTGGCGCAGCTGCAGTTCCAGGCGCTGCTGGACCGGTTCCCCACGCATGACAAGGCCCCGGGCGCGATGCTCAAGGTCGGCCTGTCGCAGCTGGGCCAGAAGCAGGTGCAGGCCGCCGAACGCACGCTGGCCGAAGTGTCGGCCAAGTACCCCGGCACCGACGCCGCCCGCACCGCCAGCGATCGCCTGAACGCGATCCAGCTCAACCGCCTGCGCTGAACCCGTCAGGCAAACGCAGCGCGGACCCCGTCCGCCCGATCCGTTAAAATCGCCCCATGAACGCCGTCCCCCTCGATGCGGCCGCCGCATCGCCCGAGCGGCTGCGGATCACCGAAATCTTCCTGTCCCTGCAAGGCGAGGCCCGCAGCATCGGCTGGCCCACCGTCTTCGTGCGCCTGACCGGCTGCCCGCTGCGCTGCCAGTACTGCGACACCGCGTACGCCTTCCACGGCGGCGAGTGGCGGCAGATCGACGACATCGTGGCCGAGGTCGGCCGCCATGGCGCCCGCCACGTCTGCGTGACCGGTGGCGAACCGCTGGCCCAGAAACGCTGCATCGGCCTGCTGCGGCGGCTGTGCGACGAAGGCTACGAAGTGTCGCTGGAGACCTCGGGCGCGCTCGACATCGCCGAGGTCGATCCGCGCGTGTCGCGCGTGCTGGACATCAAGACGCCGGGCTCGATGGAGGTCCACCGTAACCTGTGGTCGAACCTGCCGCTGCTCACGCCACACGACCAGGTCAAGTTCGTGATCTGCTCGCGCGAGGACTACGAGTGGGCCAGGGGCATCGTTGCGGAGCATCGGTTGAGCGAGGTCTGCGACGTGCTGTTCTCGCCCAGCTTCACGCAGATCAAGCCGAGCGACCTGGCGGACTGGATCGTCGCGGACCGCCTGCCGGTGCGCTTCCAGCTGCAGCTGCACAAGATTCTCTGGAACGACGAGCCCGGTCGCTGACCGCTCCGTCCCCGAAGGAAACACCATGAAGAATGCCGTCGTCCTCGTTTCGGGCGGGATGGACTCCGCCGTCGTCGTCGCCATCGCGCGCGAACAGGGTTTCGCCGTGCATGCATTGAGCGTGCGCTATGGCCAGCGCCACACCTCCGAACTGGATGCGGCCGATCGCGTCGCCAATTCGCTGGGCGCGGTCGCGCACA
This sequence comes from Lysobacter sp., assembly GCF_035655815.1. Classification (NCBI taxonomy): domain Bacteria; kingdom Pseudomonadati; phylum Pseudomonadota; class Gammaproteobacteria; order Lysobacterales; family Lysobacteraceae; genus Lysobacter; species Lysobacter sp. Next base: position 22,771 of record NZ_DASRTS010000012.1, on the reverse strand, counting down.
AGACGGTCAATGTCGACCTGCGCAGCATCGGCGGCTCCGCCCTGACGGACGAGGCGATTTCCGTTCCGACCGACGCCGATGGCCACGAAGTGGGGCAGGGCGCGCCCAAGGATGCGATCCCGGTGACGTACGTGCCCGCCCGCAACACCATCATGCTGTCGGTCGCGTTGGGCTGGGCCGAGGTGCTGGGCGCCAGCGACATCTTCTGCGGCGTCAACGCCGTCGATTACTCGGGGTATCCCGACTGCCGCCCGGAATTCATCGAGGCCTTCGAGAAGCTCGCCAACCTTGCCACCAAGGCCGGCGTCGAAGGCGCGGGGATCCGTGTGCATGCGCCGCTGCAGTTCATGAGCAAGGCCGACATCGTGCGCGAAGGCGTGCGGCTGGGCGTGGATTTCGCGCAGACCGTCTCGTGCTACCAGGCCGACGACGAAGGCCGTGCCTGCGGTCATTGCGACGCATGCCGCCTGCGCGCGCAGGGCTTCACCGACGCCGGCGTGCCCGATCCCACGCGCTACGCCTGAACACCGCCGGGCCACGTGCCTGCACCCTCACGGCTGCCTGCGCTAGAATGCACGCCCCGGCGCAAAGCCGGGCCGCGCAGCGAAACCGCCGCGCCGATTTTCCAAGTGGGCCGTTAGCTCAGTCGGTAGAGCATCGGACTTTTAATCCGCTGGTCGATGGTTCGAATCCATCACGGCCCACCATAAGCCTCAAGCCCCTCCATTGACCTCAGGCGTTGGGCGCCCCTCCCTAAGTCTCCGTAGGGCGCTGCGCGCTAAGCCGTGCCTAGGTACGATGCGTCCATCTACATACGCCGACCTGTACTGAGCAGCTTGTTGAAGTGGCGCCGTCGGCCATAGGACAAGTGCTAGCGCAAAGAAAGAGCTCCAGCGAAAGTCCGCAAAGAGTTTCCCATCGGCACGGGCTATCCAGAAACATCTGTGCCGTAAAGATAACTCACACGCATCTAGGGAGAGAGCCGTGTTCCTCAACCGCATTGGCGAGGTCAGCATCGATGTGAGGTCACCTTGGCGGGACGATCCGTTTGATCGAAAAGGATCAGGGGAGATCTTGACGCGACTTGTACGCTCCTTGGACAAGTCATGCGTGATCAGTCTCCGTGGAGAGTGGGGCAGTGGAAAGTCTGTCTTTCTGCGTCGTTTGGGAGCGTACCTTGAGCTGAGCGGAGTACGGACGATTCACATCGATGCCTGGAAAACGGACTATCTCGAAGACCCGTTAATGGCCTTCATATCTGCAACAAACGCGCGACTGGAAGAGTTTTCTAGAGGCGACGAAAGTGTGTCTGAGCGCGCGAGCATTGCGATTAGTTCACTTGCAACTGCCGGGGTAAAAATAATTGCGCCGATTGCGAAGGTTCTCACGGCGGCACTGTTGCCTGGCGGATCACACGTTATCGATGCGGCAGGCGAGGCCGTGCAAGACATAGGCTCCTTCTTTCTTCAAAAGGAGCGGGAGTCCAGAGCGCTCGAAGATGATTTTCGAAGATCCCTTGAAAACGCGCGTGATGTCTTAACCAACCGACGCGATGGACCAATTAAGAGCCAAGTGGTAGTCATAATCGATGAGCTCGATCGCTGTAGGCCGCACTACGCCATCAAAGTTCTTGAGCGAATCAAACACTTTTTTAGCATTCCTGGGCTCGTCTTTATAGTGGCAACGGACGCTCGAAACTTGCCAGCCGCGATCGCAACTGTGTACGGCGAAAAGACCGATGGCGAGATGTATCTCAGAAAATTCATTGATTTCGAATACGACCTTCCGGAACCGAAGGCATCGCAGTTTGTGCCGGTCTTGGCAAGGGAATTTGGCTTAACGAGCCTAAGTGCAGAAGTTCCCCCGGACGCAATTGCCCATCACTCCGGGGCATCTTTGGGGCCAGAGAATTACAAGGCGTTGGTGGAGAGGTACGGTAGGGCGCTGGATGTCGCTGAGATCATTGAATGCTTTCCTGCGGTGGCATCAGCTATGCGACTGCAACCCCGTGATCAAGCGCAGGCGTTCACGATGTTGAACGCCTATGTTCGGAGCGCGCCGCCGAGCACAGTAATTGTCCCAAGGGTTTTGGCGATTTCAGTGGGACTTAGGTTCTATCGGCCCGACCTCTACAGAATATTGAAGGGTGGGCTCGGATTTAATGACATATTTATTGAAGGGGATACGCTTCTTGGAAGAAGCGCGGTTATCGTACGCACGGGGTTCCGGTGGGACGTCGAGGCGTTCGTCGATGTAGAGTCTGCAAGTGACCCAAAAGCGCGGTTGATCGCCGGAATGCAGGCGAAGATTGAGGCCGAAGCTGACCTTGCAAAGCGCGATGCATACACGAGAATTTGGGCGCGTGCGGGAACGAGCTCCAAAGGACTAAAGGGCACCATTTCGCGTGCACTATCTTTGGCCGATTCGTTCGCCGGCGATTAGGCGGCGTCCACACGCGAGGCTGTCGTGTTTGGAATGGGGTGAGCGAGCGGGCAGCCGCGTTTCCGTAAAAAATCAGGGCACGGGCCGCCCTGATGCAACAAAAAAACGGGCGCCGAAGCGCCCGTTTTCTGTTGCGTAAGCCGAAAGCCGATCAGTAGCGGTAGTGGTCCGGCTTGTACGGGCCTTCCACCGGCACGCCGAGGTAGGCGGCCTGGTCGGCGGTCAGCGTGGTCAGCTTCACGCCGATCTTCTCCAGGTGCAGGCGTGCGACTTCCTCGTCCAGCTTCTTCGGCAGGATGTAGACCTTGGGCTCGTAGCTGTCCTTGTTCGCCCACAGGTCGATCTGCGCGAGCGTCTGGTTGGAGAACGAGTTGGACATCACGAAGCTCGGGTGGCCGGTGGCGCAGCCCAGGTTCACCAGGCGGCCTTCGGCCAGCAGGAAGATCGCGTTGCCGTTCTTGAACGTGTACTTGTCCACCTGCGGCTTGATGTTGAGGCGGGTGGCGCCCGATGCGTTGAGGCGATCGACCTGGATCTCGTTGTCGAAGTGGCCGATGTTGCAGACGATGGCCTGGTCCTTCATCTGCTGCATGTGTTCGAGCGTCAGCACGTCCTTGTTGCCGGTGGTGGTGACGTAGATGTCGCCACGGCCCAGCGTCGATTCGACGGTGTTGACCTCGAAGCCTTCCATCGCCGCCTGCAGGGCGTTGATCGGGTCGATCTCGGTGACCACCACGCGCGCGCCATACGCACGCAGCGAGTGCGCCGAACCCTTGCCGACGTCGCCGTAACCGCACACGACGGCGACCTTGCCGGCCAGCATCACGTCCATCGCACGCTTCAGGCCGTCGGCCAGGGACTCGCGGCAGCCGTAGAGGTTGTCGAACTTGCTCTTGGTGACCGAGTCGTTGACGTTGATCGCCGGCACGAGCAGCGAGCCGGCCTCGGCCAGCTGGTACAGGCGATGCACGCCGGTGGTGGTCTCTTCCGAGACGCCCTTCCAGTCGCGCACGACGGTGTGCCAGAAGCCCGGACGCTCGGCGTGCACGCGCTTGAGCAGGTTCTTGATGACCTGTTCCTCGTGGTTGCCCGACGGGGTGTTGACCCAGTCGCTGCCGTTCTCGAGCTCGTAACCCTTGTGGATCAGCAGCGTCACGTCGCCGCCGTCATCGACCACCAGCTGCGGGCCGAGGAACTTGTCGCTTCCGTTGCCCGGGAAGGTCAGCGCGGCCAGCGTGCAGTCCCAGTATTCCTCCAGCGTCTCGCCCTTCCAGGCGAACACCGGCGTGCCGGCCTTGGCGATGGCGGCGGCGGCATGGTCCTGGGTGGAGAAGATGTTGCACGAGGCCCAGCGCACGTCGGCGCCGATGTCCTTCAGCGTCTCGATCAGCACCGCGGTCTGGATGGTCATGTGCAGCGAGCCGGTCACGCGCACGCCGTCGAGCGGGCGCGAGGCGGCGTACTTCTTGCGGATCGACATCAAACCCGGCATCTCCTGCTCGGCGATGTCCAGTTCCTTGCGGCCCCAGTCGGCCAGCGAAATGTCGGCGACCTTGTAGTCACCTTCGGTGGAGAAGGTCTTGATTTGCGCGTTCATGCATTGCTCCGGTTTCGTCCCGCTCTCCCGTCGTGGAAGAGGGATGGGGTGAGGGCGGGTCGCGTGGACCTGCCAAACCGGGCGCCGTTGTTTCTGAAGGCCTCACCGAGCCTGGCCGTGTTCATCATCACGGTCGCAGCGCCCCTCGGCGTGGCACGGGAAGGATTCTACCTGTTTCACCGGAGACTGACCGGGAACGGAAATTGCACCGCAACGCGGGCTGGCGGCTCGATTCGAGGCGCCGGCGGTTCGGAAGCTTGTCATCCCGGTGAATACGGGAACCCATGCCCGTGCTTTCAAGGGGTGGGCCGGATCCAGGCCTGGAACGGCGGCACGTTCAGCATTTCCTCGATGGCATGGGTTCACCGCACAGTCTCACCCCAATCCGAAATACCTCTCGAAAAACGCTCCAAGCCTGTCCAGAACTACCTGCTTCTTCACTGCATGGTCGTTGTTCTTCGAGAAACGCGAGACCGGTGGCAGGATCCTGGTGATTGCCGTACCCCTGCTCGGGATCGCGCCATCGCGGAAGGCATTGTCCACGAATGCCTCGGTCTCCTCGGCGTTCAGGCCCTCCTCCGTGATGATCCGACCAAGCTCCTCGGCCTTTCGTCGGGTGACGAAGGCCAGCCATTCGACATCCACCGGCGCCTTCGGCGAAACGGAATCCACGAACTGATCGATAAGGTCCTTCTTGTTGCGTAGCGACGGACTGGAATTGATCGCGCGCTCGATGGCCGCGCGGATTTCCTTGTCCTGGCCGGTGCCCTTGACCTTGAGGTAGCGCTCGACCAGCATCAGGATGTAATCGACGTTGATCTCGACCTGCTTGATCAGCTCGATCTCGAACACCACGTCGTCGTTGATCGACTCTTTCTCGGCCTCGGACGCGCTGCGGAATTCGGCGTACAGGTTCAGGTACAGGCTCTGGTAGTCCTGGAAGTCGCGATCACTAAGGATCTCGTTGCCAGCAAAGTCATCGAAGGCCGTGAGGATGTTCCTCAGACGTAGGATCGAGCCGAACAGTTTGATGAATGCCTTCTGCGCCGCTTCGCCGGTGATCGCCTTGCCCAGCGGGAACAGCGACACCAGGTCGGCGATCCTCGATTGGTACTCGGCGTAGTAGTCCGCATAGGGCTTGAGCAGCACGATGCCACTGGCGTCCTTGTTGCCGAAGAGCGCCAGCGCGTCGTTGGTTGCCTGTTCCAGGTCGCGGAAGGAGACGATGTTGCCGTAGGTCTTGACCGAGTTGAGGATGCGGTTGGTGCGTGAGTAGGCCTGGATCAGCCCATGCGCGCGCAGGTTCTTGTCCACCCATAGCGTGTTCAGCGTGGTGGCGTCAAAGCCCGTCAGGAACATGTTGACCACGATCACGAGGTCAAGCTCCCGGTTTTTCAGGCGCTGCGACAGGTCCTTGTAGTAGTTCTGGAACTTGTCGGCGGAGGTGTCGTAACTGGTGCCAAACAGACCATTGTAATCCTGGATGGCCGCATCCAGGAAATCGCGCGAGCCTTGATCCAGCCCTTCGGTCTCGAACTCCTCCTCGCCCAGCAGTCCATCCGTCTCTTCCTCGTTAGCAGCAAAGCTGTAGATCAGGCCAACCTTCAGTCGCTGCGCGGACGGGAGGTTCTTCTGCTGGTCGACAAACTCCAGGTAAAAGCGCTTGGCCGCATCGATGGAAGCCGTGGCGAACAGGGAATTGAAGCCGGCCAGCCGCTTTCCACCAAGCCTGTAGCTGGCGCTGCGCTTGGTCTTCTGGTCGAAGTGCTCGCGGATGTAGCCGACGATCTGAGTTATCCGCTCCGGAGCAAGCAAGGCCCGTTCCGTATCGATGGCCGAGACCTGCTTGTCGCGCACGTTGGGCGCGGTCTTGATGGTATTGATGTAGTCGATGCGGAACGGCAGCACGTTCCTGTCGTTGATGGCATCGACAATGGTGTAGGTGTGCAGCTTGTCGCCGAAGGCCTGCTCGGTGGTGCGCAGGCGCGGGTTGCCGCCCGTGCCGGCGTTGTCGGCGAAGATCGGAGTGCCGGTAAAGCCGAACAGGTGGTAGCGCTTGAAATGCCGGGTGATCTCCGTGTGCATGTCGCCGAACTGGCTACGGTGGCATTCGTCGAAGATCACCACGACATGCGCGTCGTACACCGGGTGCTTCTTGTTCTTGGCTACGAAGCGGCTCAGCTTCTGGATGGTGGTGATGATGATGCGCGCGTTCGGGTCTTCCAACTGCCTCTGCAACACAGCCGTGGATGTATTGGAGTTGGCCGCGCCCTTCTCGAAGCGTTCGTACTCACGCATGGTCTGGTAGTCCAGATCCTTGCGATCCACCACGAACAGAACCTTATCGATCTCTTGCAGGCCGCGCGCCAGTTGCGCTGCCTTGAAGCTGGTCAGCGTCTTGCCGCTGCCGGTGGTGTGCCAGATATAGCCCCCCGCCGCCACGGTACCCAGTTGCCGGTGATTGGTGGCGGTGGCGATGCGTTGCAGGATGCGCTCGGCGGCGACGATCTGGTACGGGCGCATCACCAGCAGCTTGCGGTCCACATCGAACACGCAATACCGCGTGAGGATGTTCAGCAGCGTGTGCTTGGCGAAGAAGGTCCTGGTGAAGTCCGCTAGCTCAGTGATGGGCTGGTTCTTCGCATCTGCCCACCAGCTAGTGAAGGAATAGCTGTTGGACGTATGTTTGCGCTGGCGCTTTCCGCGAAGTTCCGCCAGATGTCCATCGCGTACGGTATTGCTGTAGTACTTGGTCAGCGTTCCGTTGCTGATGACGAACAATTGCACGTACTCGAACAGACCGGAGCCGGCCCAGAAACTGTCGCGCTGATAGCGGTCGATCTGGTTGAATGCCTCGCGGATGTCGACTCCCCGGCGCTTCAGCTCGATGTGCACCATCGGCAGGCCGTTGACCAGTATGGTCACGTCGTAGCAGTTGCTGCGCCTCCCATCCACCCCGTACTGGTTGATGACCTGCAGGCGGTTGTTGTGGATGCTGCGCTTGTCGATCAGGTAAATGTTCTTGCTGCTTCCGTCGTCACGCTTGAGTACCTGGACGTAGTCCTCCTGGATGCGCGCGGTCTTTTCGACGATGCCGTCGTTGGCGCCTGCGATCTTCTCGTTGAAGAAGGCTTTCCATTCGGCATCGCTGAAACTGATGCTGTTCAGCGCCTCCAACTGGCGGCGCAGGTTGGCGATCAGATCAACCTCTGAAGTGATGCGCAGGTACTCGTAAGCCTGCGCCTGCAAGCGCTCAATGAGGTCGCGTTCGAGCTCCGCCTCGGATTGGTAACGTTCCTCACGCACGTCGTCCGGACGGACGAATTCCGCGACGACGGTGCTTTCGCTGGAAAGCGCAATCGGCTCGTAGCGGGATGGCTTGAGGTTCTCGCTCATGCAGCTTCCTTGAAGGTGAGCAGACGGTTGCGGTAATGCTCGTATTGCTGGCGACGGGCCTTGATCTCGGCGGGCAGGCCGGAGGAGAGGTCGTTCACCAGTGTGTCGAATTTGTCGAGGATAGCGACGATGCGCTCTTGTTCTTCCAGCGGAGGAACAGGAACTTGCAATGCCTCCATCTCGGATTTCCGGATGGATGGAACAGCGCCGGAATCGTTTGCAAGCATGGTCAGGTCAATCGTCTGCATCCAGAAGAAGAGAAACCGCGGATTGAGCTTATCGCTTGGAATTAAACCCATCACGTTATTGTCGTAGGCTGATGGAATTGAAAGCAGGCGCTTCTTGTTTGTTGCAACGGCAGCGCCAATCTTCGGAAAGATGACCGTTCCCGCAGGAGCAGGTGTGACGCCGAGCTTTCGCGCCGTGGCATCGTCAATGAAGTTGTTGGCTGACGTCATCACCGTTTCATTGCCGACAAGGTTCATGTCGCTGACTTTGTAGAACGGGTATGCGCCTTCAGCCTGGCCTTGGTAGGCATTCGGGAAACCCCAACCGCTGCGAACCTCTGCAACCTCGGCCATGGCCATTAGTCTCACGCTGATCTGAGTTGGCGTCGCGCACTCGCCGAATGTCAAAAGCGCGTCGCGGTAGTATTCGTACTGCCGCCGACGCGCCTCCAACTCCGCCTCCAACTCCGCCTCCAACTCCGCCTCAAACTCCGTGAATGCGTCAAGTACTTTCACGATATCGCGTTGCACTTCCAGCGGCGGAACAGGAACGCGGTAGCTCCGTATCATTTGAAGGTTCAAACCTCCGCGGCCGCCATCACCAGCCGATACGCTGCGAAGTTGCTGGTACTGCGTAGATAGGAAGTGGTAGAGGAAGTCGCTATCTACGGTTGCAGTGTTGATGATGATCGAGCACAACGATTGATTGGTGCAAAGAGAAATACGAGTTCTGGCTACCATGCCTCTCGTCTTGCCTTGTCCTGCCAATGCGATGACAACGGCATTAGCGGGAACCATCTTCGTGCTGCACGAATCGAAGCCAGCTTGGGTAATCTTTTTGTCGGTGTCGTAAACGATTCCCTTGTTGACCTCACCGGAACTCATCCAAGGAATGGTCCCGTTCTCCCAATAGGAGGAAACGCCAGATGCAGGCGTAGCGCCGGAGTAGCAGTCCGCTATCTCGCCAATGGCCTTGAACGTTACTCCATCAGGGCAGTGCTCGCTGATGAGATCGTCAATCCGGCTCATGCCGCTTCGCCTTCCAGATCAGCCACGATCGCATCGATCTGCGCCCGCAGTTTCGCCTGGCGCGCCACGATGCCCGCGATCTGCGCATTGAGTGCGCGAATATCCACCGTTTCGCTGTCGTTCGCCTGCTCGACATAGGACGACACCGCGATGTTGTAGCGGTTGGCCGCGATGTCGGCGTTCGGGACCAGCTTCGCAAAGTGCGCTACGTCCTTGCGGGCCGTGAAGGCGTCAAGAATCTTGCGCTGGTTGGCCTCAAGCAGCTTGTTCTTGTTGCCGCTGCGCACGAACTCGGCACTGGCGTCGATGAACAGCGTGGCGTTGTCGCGCTTGGACTTCTTCAGCACGATGATGCAGGTGGCGATGGTGGTGCCGAAGAACAGGTCGGGCGGCAACTGGATGACGGCGTCGACGTAGTTGTTGTCGATCAGGTACTGGCGGATCTTCTGCTCCGCGCCGCCGCGGTACAGCACGCCCGGGAACTCGACGATGGCCGCCGTGCCGCTGGTCGCCAGCCAGCTCAGGATGTGCATGGTGAAGGCGAGGTCCGCCTTGCTTTCCGGCGCGAGGACACCGGCAGGTGCAAAACGCGGGTCGTTGATCAGCAGCGGATTGCTCTTGCCCGCCCAGCGGATGGAATACGGCGGATTGGAAACGATGGCCTCGAAGGGCTCGTCGTCCCAGTGCGCCGGGTCCGTGAGTGTGTCCCCGTGCGCGATGTCGAACTTCTCGTAGTTCACGTCGTGCAGGAACATGTTGATGCGGCACAGGTTGTACGTGGTCAGGTTGATTTCCTGCCCGTAGAAGCCCTGTCGAACCTTGTCCTGTCCTAGCACCTTGGCGAACTTGAGCAGCAGCGAGCCCGAGCCGCAGGCCGGGTCGTAGACCTTGTTGACTTCGGTCTTGCCGACGACGGTGATGCGCGCCAGCAGTTCGGAGACTTCCTGCGGAGTGTAGAACTCGCCGCCGGATTTGCCGGCAGTCGAGGCGTACATTTGCATCAGGTATTCGTAGGCGTCGCCGAACAGGTCGATGGTGTTGCCGTTGTGGCTCAACGGCAGGTCGCCGATGGCGTCGAGCAGCTTGACCAGCTTCTCGTTGCGCCTGGCGACGGTGGGACCGAGCTTGCTGCTGTTGACGTCCAGGTCGTCGAACAGGCCCTTGAAATCGTCCTCGCTGTCCATACCGATGGCCGACCCTTCGATGTCCTTGAACACGCGGGACAGGGTTTCGTTGAGGTTGGCGTCGTGTCGCGCCTGCTTGCGCACGTTGGCGAACAGGTGCGAGGGCAGGATGTAGAAGCCCTTTTCCTTCACCGTTTCGGCGCGGCCCTGCTCGGCGTCTGCGTCGGCCAATGTGGCGTAGTCGAAGTCCTTGTGGCCGGCCTTGCGCTCCTGCGTGTTCAGGTAGGCGGTGAGGTTCTCCGAGATGAAGCGGTAGAACAGCATGCCGAGCACGTAGCTCTTGAAGTCCCAGCCGTCCACGCTGCCGCGCAGGTCGTTGGCGATGCGCCAGATGGTCTTGTGCAGTTCTGCCCGTTCGGCTTCTTTGTTGTTGGTCACGTCCGAGCCTTCAATGAATCACGATCTTGAAAACGTTCGCCTGTGCCCTGGCTTCGCGCCGGGCCGCCGGTTGCCCGGCGGAGCCACGGGAGAGGCGATTCTGAGGATGGCGGTCGGCAGGATAACAGCGCAGCAGACGGCTCCGGCGTCGCGTGGTTGCCGAAAAGCAAACGGGCCGCGATGCGGCCCGTTGCCTCATCCAGGCCACCTGCGGCGGCCTGCTCCTCGTTCCCGCGAGCGGGAGAGGTGTGTGGTGACTTACTTGAGCTTGGCGTCCGCGCGCAGCGCGTCGGCCTTGTCGGTCTTCTCCCACGAGAAGGCAGTGGCGACCTGCTTCTTGCCGGCGCCGTCGACGTAGCTGACTTCCTTCGGCTTGCGGCCGAAGTGGCCGTACGCGGCCGTCTCCTGGTAGACCGGGTGGATCAGGTCGAGCATCTTCACGATGCCGTACGGACGCAGGTCGAAGTGCTTGCGGATCAGCTTCTCGATCTTGTCGTCGCTGATCTTGCCCGTGCCGAAGGTGGTCACCGAGATCGACGTCGGCTGGGCCACGCCGATGGCGTAGGACACCTGCACTTCGCACTTGTCGGCCAGGCCGGCGGCGACGATGTTCTTGGCGACGTAGCGCGCGGCGTAGGCGGCCGAACGGTCGACCTTCGACGGATCCTTGCCCGAGAACGCGCCGCCGCCGTGGCGGGCCATGCCGCCGTAGCTGTCGACGATGATCTTGCGGCCGGTCAGGCCGCAATCGCCCACCGGGCCGCCGATCACGAAGATGCCGGTCGGGTTGATGTGGATCTTGTTCTTCGGCAGCGACTCGAGCCACTTCTTCGGCAGCACCGGACGCAGGATGTGCTCGTACACGCCCTCGACCAGGTCCTTCTGCTTGACGCCCGGATCATGCTGCGTGGACAGCACGACGGCATCGAGGCCGGCGACGTTGTGGTTGGCGTCGTAGCGCAGGGTGACCTGCGACTTCGCGTCCGGACGCAGCCACGGCAGCGGCGAGTTCTTCTTCTTGCGGATCTTGGCCTGCTGCTCGACCAGGCGGTGCGAGTAGTAGATCGGGGCCGGCATGAATTCCGGCGCCTCGTTGCAGGCGTAGCCGAACATGAGGCCCTGGTCGCCAGCGCCCTGTTCCTCCGGCTTCTTGCGGTCCACGCCGGCGGCGATGTCGGGCGACTGCTTGCCCAGCATGTTGATGATGGCGCAGGTGTGGCCATCGAAGCCGACGTCGGAGTTGTCGTAGCCGATCTCGTTGATGACGCGACGGGCCAGCGATTCGATGTCCACCCACGCGGTCGTGGTGACTTCGCCGGCGACGATGGCGGCACCGGTCTTCACCATGGTCTCGCAGGCCACGCGGGCGCGCTTGTCCTGGGCCAGGATGGCGTCGAGGACGGCGTCCGAGATCTGGTCGGCGATCTTGTCCGGATGGCCTTCGGAGACGGATTCGGAGGTGAACAGGTAGCTGGACATCGAGGCTTTATCCTCGTATTCGGATGAAAGGATGGCCGCGCATGATACAGGCTTGGCGCGGTGGGCGCATTGTGCGTCATTCATGTGTTGCCGGTGAGTTAAGCCCGTGAGGCGGCCGCGCCAGGGTTCGAAGCCGTGTCACCGTTCTGACCCGAAACCGCCATGTCGTTGTCGCCGCGGCAGCGCATCGTGCCGCCAGGGACGCCCCGTCGGGGCGGTGCGCAGCGACGCATGCCGATCGAACGCCGCCTGCAAGAACGTTTTCCGCACTGGTTCCGGGGACGCCGTGCCAGCGTGGCCCGGCCGCTGTTGCGCACGATCGGCCGCTGGTCGCGCTTCGACCAGGTCGAGGCCTTCCTGCAGGCCAATGGGCATCTGCGCGACTTCGAATTCGTTGGCGCGGCGCTGGACCACCTGCAGGTGCGCTACGTCGCCGAGGCCGCGGAGCTGGCGCGCATTCCTGCATCCGGTCGGTTGCTGATCGTCGCCAACCATCCTTCCGGTGCGACCGATACGCTGGCCCTGCTCGATGCGGTGGGTCGCGTGCGCCGGGACGTCAAGATCGTCGCCAACGATCTGCTCTCCGCGCTGGAGCCGCTGTCGGGCCTGCTGCTGCCGGTGCGCATCCTGGGCGGCCGTCCGAACGCGCAGAGCCTGCAGGCCATCGAGGCGGCGCTGGCGCAGGAGCAGTGCGTGATCGTGTTTCCGGCCGGCGAAGTCGCGCGGCTCGGGCTTCGCGGCGTCACCGACGGGCGCTGGCGCCGCGGCTTCCTGCGCTTCGCGCGGGCCAGCGCCGCACCGGTGCTGCCGGTACGCATCGAAGCGCGCAACTCCGCGCTGTTCTACGGCGCCTCAGCCCTGTTCAAGCCGGCCGGCACCGCGCTCCTGGCGCGCGAGATGTTCGCGCGCCGCGCCCACCGCGTCGCGCTGCACATCGGCACGCCGCTGTCGCTGCCCGCCGACGGCAATCCGCAACTCCTGCTGCGCGAAGTGCGTCGCGAGCTGTTCTCGCTCGGCCGCCGCCGCCGCGAAAGCGATGCCGCGGCGGCCGCCCGGCCGCAACCGCTGATCGAACCGCTGGACGCGCAGGCCGTACGCGCCGGTGTCGAAGCCATGCCGCTGCTCGGGCGCACGTTCGACGGCAAGCAGATCCGCGCCGGTCGGCTTGCAGCCGGTTCGCCGCTGCTGCAGGAGATCGGCCGCCTGCGCGAGCTGACCTTCCGCGCGGTGGGCGAGGGCACCGGCCAGCGCGTCGACGTCGACCTGTACGACAGCTGGTACGAACACATCGTGCTTTGGGATGCCGAGGCGATGAAGATCGCCGGCGCCTACCGCATCGCGCGCGGCGCGGCCGTGCTGGCCGAACGCGGCCTGGCCGGTCTCTACACCGCGTCGCTGTTCCGTTACGCCGACGACGCGGTGATGCGCATCGCCCAGGGCATGGAGCTGGGACGCAGCTTCGTCGTGCCGGACTACTGGGGTTCGCGCAGCATCGATTACCTGTGGCAGGGCATCGGCGCCTATCTCTCGCGCCATCCGAACGTGCGCTACCTGTTCGGCCCGGTGTCGATCAGCGCGGCGCTGCCGCTGGAGGCGCGCGAGCAGATCGTCGCGTACTACCAGCGCTACTTCGGCAGCGGCGACATCCGCGCGGTGTCGAAGCAGCCGTTCGTGTACCGCGCCGCGCCGCCGACTTTCGATGCCGTCGATGCCGCCACGGCGTTCCGTGTGCTCAAGGCCAACCTCGACGCGCTCGGCGCCACGCTGCCGATGCTCTACAAGCAGTACACCGACCTGTGCGAGCCGGGCGGCGCGCGTTTTCTCGCCTTCGGCGTGGACCCGGCCTTCAGCGATGCGGTGGATGGGTTGATCGAGGTCGACCTGCACCTGCTGCGCCCGAAGAAGCGCGAGCGCTACCTCGGCCAGATTCCCCACACCGCGGAGGCCACCGGATGACGACGATGCCGACATCGCTTCCACCGCGCCGGCGCGCGGTGTTCGTGTCCGACGTCCATCTGGGTTCCAAGCATTGCCACGCGGCCGAACTGGCCGACTTCCTCACCGGCCTGCGCTGCGATCGCCTGTACCTGGTCGGCGACATCGTCGACCTGTGGTGGATGGCGCAGCGCCGCGCGCGCTGGGACGCGGCGCACAACCGTGTGGTCGAGGCACTGCATGCGCTGCGTCGCGCCGGCACCGAACTGGTCTATGTGCCCGGCAACCACGACCGCCCGATCCGCCGCTTCTGCGGCCTGGCCCTGCCGCGCATGAGCGTGCGCCGGCGCGCCATCCACGTCACGGCCGATGGCCGGCGCCTGCTGGTCACGCACGGCGACGACTACGACGGCGTCACCCACTTCGGCGGCCTGCAGGAACGCTTCGGCGACTGGCTGTACTACCGCATCCTGACCGGCAACCAGATCTACAACCGCCTGCGCCGGCACATGGGCCAGCGTTACTGGTCGCTGTCCGAATTCCTCAAGCGCCAGAGCGGCGCGGCCGAGCGGTACATCGCGCGGTTCGTCCATGCCGGTCTGGAGGACGCACGCCGGCGCGGACTGGACGGCATCGTCTGCGGCCACATCCACCGCGCCGCGTTGTTCGAGCACGATGGGCTGGTCTACGCCAACGACGGCGATTGGGTGGAGAGCCTCAGCGCGCTGGTCGAGGAACCAGACGGCACCCTCCGCCTGCTGACCCACACTGGCGAGACCCGGGCGCTGGTACCGCCGCGCCCGCCAATGCCCGTCGCATTGCCCGACGCTGCCTGACGGCATTCCGGGCGTGCCAGCTGCGCCGCGGCGTAGCGGCTCCATCTGTCGAGCCCGGTTGCGGCGGCCTCGTTCCGCATTCAGCCCCCAGTCGCGAGCGCCCGCCCTGCGGGCGTTTTTGCACCGCAGCAAAGGGTTTTCCGCACCGCTGGTACAGTGCGCCCAAACCGTTCGGGGAACCGGATCGAATCGAATGACAGTCCCGGTCATTTTTTTTTGCCAGAGAATTGTTAGCGCTAACTTTCCGTTGAGGTGGTGCGCATGAGCCTGTTCGTCGGCCTGGATGTCGGCACGCAGAGCGTTAAGCTGGTCGCGTACGATCCCGCGCGCCGCGAGGTGGTCGCCACGCACGGCGTCGCACTCGAACTGCTCAGCGGCGATGACGGCAGCCGCGAGCAGCACCCGCAGTGGTGGACCGATGCGATCCGCACGTGTTTCTCGCGCATGGAGCCCGCGCAACGCGCGCGCGTCGCGGCCATCGGGGTGTCCGGCCAGCAGCACGGCTTCGTGCCGGTGGATGCGGCCGGCAACGTGCTGGCGCCGGCCAAGTTGTGGTGCGACACCAGCACCCAGCGCGAATGCGACGAGATCATGTCGGCCGTCGGCGGCGCGGCGCGCTGCGTGGAAGTCGCCGGCAATCCGATCCTGGCCGGGTACACCGCCTCGAAGCTGCCGTGGACGCGCCGCCATCGCGGCGATGCCTACGCGAAGCTGGCGACGATCCTGCTGCCGCACGACTACGTGAACTTCTGGCTCACGGGCGAGCGCTACATGGAATACGGCGACGCGTCCGGCACGGGCTGGCTGGACGTGCGCACGCGCCAGTGGTCCGCACCGATGCTGGCCGCCACCGACGGCGATCGCGACCTGGCGCAGTGCCTGCCGTCGCTGGTGGAGGCCGATGCGAGCTTCCGGATCGCGCCGGCCATCGCCGACGAACTGGGCCTGCCGCACGACGTGCTGGTCTCCGCCGGCGGCGGCGACAACATGATGGCCGCCATCGGCACCGGCAACGTCGAGGCGGGGGTGTTGAGCATGAGCCTGGGCACCTCCGGCACGCTGTTCGCGTACGCGGATCACGCGGTGGTGGATGACGGCGCGCGCTGGGCCGCGTTCTGTTCGTCGACCGGCGGCTGGCTGCCGCTGATCTGCACGATGAACTGCACCGTCGCCACGGAAGCGGTCGCCAGGCTGTTCGGCTTCAGCAGCCGCGACGGCGACACGGTGATGGCCGGCACCACGCCGGGTGCGAGCGGACTGGTGATGCTGCCTTTCCTCAACGGCGAGCGCACGCCGGACCTGCCGAACGCGCGCGGTGGCCTGTTCGGCATGGATCCGGTCAACCTCACCCGCGCCAACGTGTATCGCGCCGCGATGGAAGGCGCGACCTACAGCCTGAAGAACGGCTACGACAGCCTGGTAGACGCCGGCCTGCGCTTCACTTCGATCCGCCTGACCGGCGGCGGCAGCCACAGCCTCGCCTGGCGCCAGATGGTGGCCGACATGTTCGATCTGCCCGTGGACGTGCCGCAGCAGGCCGAAGGCGCGGCGTTCGGCGCCGCGTTGCAGGCGCTGTGGGCCCACGGCCGTGCGAAGGGCGAGGGCGCGGACATCGCCGCGCTCGCGCGCGAACACGTCAGCGTGGATGCATCGCTCGCGGTGCAGCCCGACGCGGCCGCCGCGGACGCGTACCGCCAGCACTACCGCCGTTTCCTGCGCCACCTCGAAGCCGCACGGCAGCTGTACCCGAACCAGGAATCCACCGCCCACTGACGTCCCGGCGACGCCATGCACGTCGTGCATGACGAAGTCCCGGCCCTCCCTCCGCTCCACGATCCACACGAATCGAGCCACGCACCATGACCACACCCTTCATCGGCAACCGCGAGTACTTCCCCGGCATCGGCCGCATCCAGTTCGAGGGCCTGGGCTCCGACAATCCGCTGGCGTTCAAGCATTACGACGCCAACAGGAAGATTGGCGGCAAGACCATGGCCGAACACCTGAAGTTCGCCGTGTGTTATTGGCACACCTTCACCAACGCCGGCCACGATCCGTTCGGCCCGGGCACGCGCAAGTTCCCGTGGGAAGGCGCCACCCCGATGCAGACGGCCGAGAACAAGGCCGACGCGGCGTTCGAGTTCATCACCAAGCTTGGCGTGCCGTACTACTGCTTCCACGACGTCGACCTGGCGCCCGACGCCGAGGACATCGGCGAGTACGAGAAGAACCTCAGGCACATGGTCGCGATCGCCAAGGAGCGCCAGCAGGCCACCGGCGTCAAGCTGCTGTGGGGCACCGCCAACCTGTTCTCGCATCCGCGCTACATGAACGGCGCGTCGACCAACCCGGACTTCAACGTCGTCGCGCGCGCCGCGGTGCAGGTGAAGGCCGCGCTGGACGCCACTGTCGAACTGGGCGGCGAGCACTACGTGTTCTGGGGCGGCCGCGAAGGCTACGCCAGCCTGCACAACACCAACATGAAGCGCGAGCTTGAGCACTTCGCGCGCTTCCTGACCATGGCGCGCGACTACGGCCGCAGCATCGGCTTCAAGGGCTATTACCTGATCGAGCCCAAGCCGATGGAGCCGATGAAGCACCAGTACGACTTCGACAGCGCCACGGTTGCCGGCTTCCTGCAGCAGTACGGCCTGGACAAGGACTTCAAGCTCAACATCGAGGCCAACCACGCCACGCTGTCGGGTCACACCTTCGAGCACGACCTGCAAGTCGCGTCCGACCATGGCCTGCTGGGCAGCATCGATGCCAACCGCGGCAATGCGCAGAACGGCTGGGACACCGACCAGTTCCCGACCGACCTGTACGACACCGTGGGCGCGATGATGGTGGTGCTGCGCCAGGGCGGCATGGTGGGCGGCCTGAACTTCGACGCCAAGGCGCGCCGCGAGTCGACCGACATGGAAGATCTGTTCATCGCGCACATCGGCGGCATGGACGCGTTCGCACGCGGCCTGGAAGTCGCGCACGCACTGCTGAACGCCTCGCCGTGGGAGCAGTGGCGCGCCGAGCGCTACGCCAGCTTCGACAATGGCGCCGGTCGCGATTTCGAGCAGGGCAAGCTGGGCCTGGCCGACCTGCACGCACTGGCCCTGAAGAACGGCGAGCCCAGGCAGATCAGCGGCAAGCAGGAGAAGTACGAGAACCTGCTCAACCAGTACCTGCTGCGCTGAGCCGGCCTTTGCGGATTCGGGATCCCGGGATCTGTCTTTCCTCCCGGGTAAGGGTTAAAAAGCTGTCATTCCCGCGAAGGCGGGAGTCCAAGCGTCCGATGCGTCACCGCTGCGCAACAGCGTGCCGCGTGTGAAAGATGGATCCCCGCCTGCGCGGGGATGACAGCCCAGGCGGTACGGCTAAAGGCGGTGAGGTGCAGCGCGTGGGGGAAGCTCGCGCTCGTGCCGGTTGAACGTGGACGCGTGATGGTTCCACCTTCCCGAACCCAATCCGATTCCTTCAAACGAGATACGCGAATGAACAGCGCCACGCTCGAAGGTTCCAGATCCGCAAGCGCGGAGAACACCGGCTTCATCATCCTCGTGAGTTGCGTTGCCACCATCGGTGGCTTCCTGTTCGGCTTCGACAGTGGCGTGATCAACGGCACCGTCGACGGCCTGCAGCAGGCGTTCCAGTCGACCAAGGCCGGACTCGGCTTCGAGGTCGCGTCCATGCTGCTGGGTTGCGCGATCGGCGCGTTCTTTGCAGGTCGACTGGCCGACCGTTGGGGACGCCGCTCGGTGCTGATCATCTCGGCCGTCCTGTTCCTCGTGTCGGCACTCGGTTCGGGCGCGGCCAACAGCTCTGCGATGTTCGTCATCGCACGTGTGATCGGTGGCTTCGCCGTCGGTGCCGCCAGCGTCATGTCGCCGGCCTACATCGCCGAAGTCGCCTCCGCGCGCTATCGCGGGCGCCTGGCGACGGTGCAGCAGATCGCCATCATCGGTGGCCTGTTCTGCGCGTTCCTCAGCAACTTCCTGCTGGCCAGGACGGCCGGCGCCTCCACGCAGCCGTTGTGGCTGGGGTATGAGGCCTGGCGCTGGATGTTCTGGATGATGGCGTTCCCGTCGCTGCTGTTCCTGGTGCTGCTGCTGACCATTCCCGAAAGCCCGCGTTACCTGGTGGTCAAGCGCCGCAAGGAAGATGCGCGCCGCGTGCTGACCAAGCTGTACGGTGCGACCGAGGCGGAGACCAAGCTGGGCGAGATCGAAGCCTCGCTGTCGGCCGACCATCACCGCCCGCGCCTGTCGGACCTGGTCAACAAGGCCACCGGCAAGATCCGGCCGATCGTGTGGGTGGGCATCGGGCTGGCCACGTTCCAGCAGCTGGTCGGCATCAACGTCGTCTTCTACTACGGCGCCGTGCTGTGGCAGGCCGTCGGTTTCTCCGAACAGGACGCGCTGCTGATCAACGTGCTGTCCGGCGCGCTCAGCATCGGTGCGTGCCTGGTCACCGTGCTGCTGATCGACAAGGTGGGCCGCAAGCCGCTGCTGTGGATCGGCTCGGCCGGCATGGCGCTGACGCTGGCCGGCGTGGCCGGTGCGTTCGCCACCGGCAGCCTCGATGCGAATGGCCGTCTCGCGCTCTCGGACGGAATGGGCATGCTCGCGCTGGTGTCGGCGAACCTCTACGTCATCTTCTTCAACATGTCGTGGGGCCCGGTGATGTGGGTGATGCTGGGCGAGATGTTCCCCAACCAGATCCGCGGTTCGGGCCTGGCCGTTGCGGGTGCGGCGCAGTGGACATCCAACTTCGCGATCACCGTGACGTTCCCGATCCTGCTGGCGGGCATCGGCCTGGCCGCCACGTACAGCCTCTACCTCGCCGCTGCCGTCATCTCGGTGTTCTTCGTGCTGCGCTTCGTGCACGAGACCAAGGGCAAGGAACTCGAACAGATGGTGGGCTGAACCCGCAGGCGTCCGCGTCAGCCCGATGCGGACGCCGGCGGAGCCACCGAACCCCGCTTGACCAGCAGGTGCGCGACCACATGATCGACCACCAGACGTGTCTCGCTCTCCTTGCGCCGGATGCTGCGCAGGAGGATGTCGATGGCGGTGTCCGCCATCGAGGCGATGGGTTGGCGGATGGTGGTCAGTTCCGGCCACACCGTCGTTGCCGCGGACGTGTCGTCGAATCCCACCACCGACAGATCGCGCGGGACGTCCAGCCCGCGACGATGCGCGACCGAGATGGCCGCGGCGGCCATGTCGTCGTTGCTGGCGAAGATCGCGGTGGGTGGCTGGCGCCGGCCGAGCAGCTTCTCGGCTGCCTCCAGCCCCGAGCGGTAGGTGAAGTAACCCGGCTGCACCAGGCCCGCGTCGGCCGCGATGCCGGCATCGGCGAGCGCGGCCTGGAATCCCTCGAAACGCCGTGCGCTGGCGGTCTGGTTGGGATGGCCCTTGATGAAGCCGATGCGCGTGTGGCCCTGGGCGATCAGGTGCTCGGTGATCTCCCGTGCGGCGTGGAAGTCGTCGATGCGCACGTGCGAGATTTCGTCGCTGGAGCGGCCCGATGCCAGCGCCACCACCGACACGCCATCGCCGAGCAATTCGGAAATGATGGTCTTGGATTCGCACAGCGGCGGCGGCAGGATCACGCCCGCCACGCTTTTCGACAGCGCCCGCGCCGCGGCGCGTTCGGCCTTGGCGTCCAGGTTGTCCCAGGTATCGATGACCAGTTGTGCGGCGGTGCGCGCGGTACCGCGCAGCGCGCCCACCAGCAGCTCGCTGAGGTAGGCCGAGCTGGGGTTGGTGTAGATCAGTGCGATGCGGGTGCCAGAAGCGGCGGCGAGCGAGCGCGCCGCCAGGTTGGGCGTGTAGCCCAGTTCGTGTACCGCGCGCATGACGCGATCACGCGTGGCGTCGCGCACGTTGCTGTTGCCGTTGACCACGCGCGAGACCGTCATCGGCGACACGTTGGCGCGCGAGGCGACCTCGTGGATCGTGATCGCGCGGCCCTTGCGGCTGACCGATTTCTTCTCGTTCTTCATCGCTCGTTCCTTCGTTGGGCCGGCGCGTGCGAAGGCGCAAAGCTAGCGCGCGCGTCGCAGTTTCCGCATGAGGCCTTCATTGGCAAGACCGCTGATCTGGACTTCGAGGTGTTCGCATGTTACCGGTAACACAAATCGCCGGCGAATCCACATATCAAAGCACATGCCGGTGCGGTCGGAGGGGCCGATGACTGAAGTAGGCGGGATCGGACCCGCGGCGCGCCTGCGCCGCGGAAGCGAAGCGTTGTTACGGATCGGTGCTGCGGCGGCATTGCTGCTGGCGACCATCGTCGCGATGCGGCCGGCACGGGCCGAAGACGGGTACGACCTGTGGCTGCGCTACCGGCCGTTGCCGACGCAGCAGGCCACAGCCGTCCGCGCACATGCCAGCCAGCTGGTCGCGCCATCCGCCACGCCCACGCAGAAGGCGACGCGCGATGAACTGCAGCACGCATTGACCGGCCTGCTGGGCGCTGCACCGGCTGCGTCCGATACGGCGAGCGGTAGCGCGCTGATCGTCGGCACGCCGGCGTCGTCGCCAACCATCGCGGGCCTGCGCCTGAAGCTGAAGGATCTCGGTCGCGAGGGCTACCTGATCCGCAACGTCGTAGCCGACGGCAAGCCGGCCACGGTCATCGCCGCCAACGACGACATTGGCGCGCTGTACGGCGCGTTCCATTACCTGCGCCTGCTGCAGACCGGACAATCGCTCGATGCGCTGGACATCCGCGAGGCGCCGCGCACGCAGCTGCGCATGCTCAACCACTGGGACAACCTGGACCGTCACGTCGAGCGAGGCTACGCGGGCGAGTCGATCTGGGACTGGCACAAGCTGCCGGACTACGTGAGCCCACGCTACATCGACTACGCGCGCGCCAACGCCTCCATCGGCATCAACGCCACGGTGCTCAACAACGTCAACGCCAGTGCGCAGCAGCTGACGCCGATGTACATCGCCAAAGCGGCGGCGCTGGCGGACGTGTTCCGTCCGTACGGCATCCGCGTGTTCCTGAGCGCGCGCTTCTCCGCGCCGAGGGAAATCGGCGGACTGCCGACCGCCGATCCGCTGGATCCGCAGGTGCGCGACTGGTGGGCCGACAAGGCCGACGAGATCTATCGAGCCATTCCCGACTTCGGCGGCTTCCTGGTGAAGGCCAACTCCGAAGGCCAGCCCGGACCGCAGGACTACGGCCGCACGCATGCCGACGGCGCCAACATGATGGCCGACGCGGTGAAGCCGCACGGTGGCAAGGTCATCTGGCGCGCGTTCGTGTACTCGCACGAGACGCCGGACGATCGCGCCAAGCAGGCGTACACGGAGTTCGTCCCGCTGGACGGCAGGTTCCGCGACAACGTGATGGTGCAGGTGAAGAACGGCGCCATCGACTTCCAGCCGCGCGAGCCCTTCCACCCGCTGTTCGGCGCCATGCCCGACACGCGCCTGATGATGGAATTCCAGATCACCAAGGAGTACCTGGGCTTCGCCACCCACCAGGCCTACCTCGGCCCGATGTTCCAGGAAACGCTGCGCGCCGACACCCGCGCCGGTATCGGCACACATGCGCAAGCCCTCACCGTGACCCAGGCACTGCAGGGCGCGCAGAAGGGACGCGTCGGCGGCATCGCCGGCGTGGCGAATATCGGCAGCAGCCGTACCTGGTCCGGCTCGGTCTTCGACCAGGCCAACTGGTACGTGTTCGGACGCATGGCCTGGGATCCGATGCTGGACGCCGGCGCCGTGGCGCGCGAGTGGGCGGCGCAGACCTTCTCACCGGACAGGCAGGTGCTCGACCCGGTGGTCGCGATGATGATGGCTTCGCGCGAGGCAGTGGTCGACTACATGACGCCGCTCGGCCTGCACCACCTGATGGACACCGGCCACCACCATGGCCCGGGACCCTGGGTGGACAACCTGGAGCGTCCCGACTGGAATCCGGTGTACTACCACCGCGCCGGCCGCGACGGCATCGGCTTCGACCGCACGGCGCGCGGCAGCAATGCAGTCAGCCAGTACGCACCCGAAGTCGCGCGCCGCTTCTCCAACCCGGCCACCACGCCGCCCGAACTGCTGCTGTGGTTCCACCACCTGTCCTGGGACTACCGCATGCCCTCGCAGCGCACGCTGTGGGAAGAGCTGGTGGCGCACTACGACCGCGGCGTGCTCGAGGTCGGGCGCATGCAGGAACTTTGGGGCGGCCTGCGCGGGGTGGTGGATGCCCAGCGCTGGAACGACACGGCCCAGCGCCTGGCCCAGCAGCGCGTGGAAG